>JAGCAV010000190.1 GCA_017652545.1 Lachnospiraceae bacterium | reverse complement strand
ATTCACGGTAACAGCAGTCCGGCACAATCAGTACGGCGAGTTCTACAGGGACTTTGACCACCATTGCATCGACTGGCGGACGCCGCACGGGGATGAAGTGAGCCTGGAGGTGCAGGTGTGGAAGGCCATATTGAACGATCTGCCGGAGATCCTGAAGCGGCTGGGGGTGGAAGTGTGAGCGACCTGAGAGTGCTGCCGCTGCCCAAGGTGGACGCGAAATACGGACCCATCGGCGGCAAGTATCCGGAGACCGTCCGGATCGCCATGAGCGACGGCAAGGTGATCACCTACCGGATCGATATGGAACAGCCGCGGCCGGCCTTCCTGAAGAAAGACCTGGACAGGTTCAGCGATCTGTGTGTCGGGTATGAAACAAAAAAGTGACCGGCGAGTGCTACCAACGCTCACCGGCCGGAGACGATTAACTATCATCATGGTCATTGTACCATAGAAAGAGAGAAAAGAAAATGGATAATATCAATCCTACAAATATGCACCATGAATACATGGTTGTTACGCCGGAACTGGCGAAAAAATGGCTCTCCACGAATGACAGAAACCGTATGCCTACAAAGAGAGAACTGAAGAAGGTGGAATATGACCTTATTCATGGAGAATTCCATCTGACGCACCAGGCTATTGCGATCGATCCTAACGGCATCCTTTTTGACGGCCAGCACAGGCTGATGGCCATCGTAAACACCGGCATAGCGGCACCGCTCACTGTTGCATTTAATGCGCCGAGAAACACAAAGATCGATATCGGCACAAGACGGACGTGCAAACAGTCGATGTACATGGCCGGCGCTGTTGAAAAAGGAAGCATAGAATACGATACGCTGACATATCCGCTTATCAAATTCATGGTATTCCAGGCGATAAATGAGGAACGCTCTGTCATCATGACTGCTGATAATTTTCATTCGATGTATCTGCGGTTCAAGCCCATCATTGACCCTGTTGTCGAAATCGTCCGCAAAGCAAGTGGAAGGTGCAGATCTGCAGCGATTCTTTACGCAATGGTTTGCGCTTACGATTCCGGCATCAGTAAGGAAACACTGGAAAAATGGCACAAGATCGTTGAGACCGGTGACTTCTATGTTCCGGATAACGATTATCTGACAAAGGTCGGCAGAGGTGTGCTCAGCTTCCGCAAATACATAAATGAAGACTTGTCGTCCCGCGGTGCGACTGTAGCGGACAAGGAAAGAACCATGAAGAAGGCAATGTCAAGTATCAGGAACTACGCGACAAACAGGATTGTCAGCTTTGTTCGCGGGGAAAATGCTTACGAAAAGGTTGTAGTTACAGAAAACGATCTGATTTACAAGGAGGAATAAAACAACATGAGAGCACTATATGACATCGACCAGGAAATCCTGGATTGCGTCGACATGGAGACCGGCGAGATCCTGGACTCCGGGAAGCTGACCGCGCTGCAGATGGAGCGCGATCGGAAGCTGGAGGGCGTGGCCCTGTGGATCAAGGACCTGAACGCGGAGGCGGAGGCCGTGAAGGCGGAGGCCGATAAGCTGACGGCCCGGAAGCGTGCCCTGGACAACAAGATCTCCGGGCTGAAGATGTGGCTGCTGATCGCCCTGGACGGCGAGAAGCTGAAGACGCCTCGGTGCAACGTGTACCAGACACACAGCCAGCGGGTGGCCGTAGCGGATGAGAAGAAGCTGATCAGCTTCCTGCAGACACTGGAAGATCCGGAGCGGTTCCTGAAGTTCCCGGAGCCGGAGCTGCGGAAAGATGAGATCAAGAAGGCCCTGAAGGACGATTATAAGATCCCCGGCGCAGCGCTGGAGACGACGGAAAGCGTGGTGATTAAGTAATGAACATTTCCAGAGGACCTATGCGGACCGCGAAGCGGGTCGCGATCTACGGCACGGAGGGCGTCGGGAAGACCACCTTCGCCGCGAACTTCCCCGGGGCCGTGTTTATTGATACCGAAGGTTCCACGAAGCACATCGACGTGGCCCGGTTTGACCGGCCGGATGAACTGGGGGACGTGATTAAGCAGATCAACTACGTGATCAGCCACCCGGACCAGTTCGGCACCCTGGTGATCGACACCGTGGACTGGCTGGAAAAGCTGGTATTCCAGACGGTCTGCGTCGAGAAGAAGATCGCAAACATCGAGGACATCGGCTTCGGTAAGGGCTACGTATACGCAAAGCAGAAGATGCAGCAGATCCTGGAGATGCTGGACCAGGTGATTGCCGTGGGCGTCCATGTTGTCCTGGTCTGCCACAGCACGATCCGGAAGTTTGAACTGCCGGACGAGATGGGCTCCTATGACCGGTACGTCCTGAAACTGAACGAGAAGAACATCAGCCCGCTGATCAAGGAATGGGTGGACATGCTGCTCTTCGTGAACTACAAGACGGACATCGTCACGACCTCCGACGGCAAGACCAAGAAGGGCAAGGGCGGCCAGAAGCGTGTCATGTACGCGAATCACAACGCCTGCTGGGACGCAAAGAACCGCTTCGGCCTGCCGGATGAGATGCCCTTCGAGTATGGCCAGATCGCGGAGCTCTTCGGCGAAGCGAAGCCGGTGGAAGCGACCTCCGCGGAGGAAGAGGAGGAGCGGATCGAGCCCGGCGAGCCGGTGGTGCTGCCGCATGTGAAGAAGGACGCACCGGCAAAGGTGGATACCGTGAAGAAGGTGCCGGCGAAGAAGGAACCGCAGGAGCGCCCGGACAGCATGAAGAGCGAGGACGAAGACAAAGACCAGCTGCTGAAGATGCTGTGGAACATGATGCAGAAGGACGGAGTGGAAGATCCTACGGTTGTCCAGGCTGTTGTGGCCGAGAAGGATTATTACGATCTCACGGTTCCGATCAGGGACTATGACAGGGACTTTATCTGCGATGTGCTGATCGAAGCGTGGGACCAGGTGAACCGGATGTGCCAGACCAAGATTAAGGATTTACCCTTCTAAAAAGGGAGAAAGCGAGGAAATTAT
>JAGCAV010000189.1 GCA_017652545.1 Lachnospiraceae bacterium | reverse complement strand
GGCCAGACCAGGATCCGTTTGATCCGGATCAGCGCGGATGGTTTCCGGTCGATGATGTCGTCGTGCATCTCGGCATAATCCGTAAAGGACAGAATCGGGTCAGACGCCCTGTTCAGGGCCCTGATCGATTCCTCCACGAACCGCGGATGCAGAAGATCATCCTGATGGGCGATCATGCCCAGTTTTGTCCGGACAAGCGAGAGCGCAAAAGTGTAATCCCTGACATGGCCGCCTTCCGGATTGACACATACCGGAATATGGTATGCGGCGGCAAGACCGGATATATGGTCATTCGGCGTCGACGTTGAGATGATCAGCCCCGCTTTCTGCGTCTGCCTCAGGATCGACCGTATGCACCTTTCCAGTTCTTCGCATTCTTTGTAAGCACAGATCACGATCGTCAGATCCGCTGCTGTAAGTTTTTCTTTCATTGATCGTTTTCCATTATCCTGTCTATGATCGTACTGTCTCCGTAGATCAGTTTCGAATCATAAGGTCTTTCCGGGAACGCGCCGTATTCAAGCTGTATGTCCAGCCCCTTTTCCCGGATAAAGGCCTCTACCTGGTCCTTCAGGGCAACCGGTTTTCCCGAGCAGACATTGATGATCCCCGTATATTCCGTCTGTGTGGACGCGGCGACGATTCTCCTGGCCAGCTCCTTGATGTGGATAAAATCGAACCTGCCCTCCCCGCTGTTGAACGGGAATGTCTTCTGCCCGTCCTCTGCCGCTTCCAGCAGTTTCGTGAAGACAGAGCAGTTGCGGGAATCATCTCCCAGAATGTAGAAGGCTCGAAGCCAGTACAGGTTCACATCCGTGTTCTGCGCAAGCAGCATCAGGGACTGGCGCAGGGCGTTTTTGGCGACCCCGTACTGGGACAGCGGGTTGCAGGGAGTATTTTCATCCACCACACCGTTCCATTGCCCGATCTCGTGCATGGTTCCCATGACCGCGATGTTTTTGCATCCGCCCTCGATCATGTTCCTGATGAACACAAAGTGCGCCGAGAGATTCTCCATGTGTTTGGACGAGTTGTGAATAAACCCGTCCTGCCAGGCCAGATGGATGCACAGATCCGGCGAGCCAAGCTGCCTGAAGATATCTTTGTCTCCGGAAAAGATCGAAGCTTCCGAGAAGACGGCCCTGCGGTCCACCTCTTTGTAATGAAGATCCGCCGCGACGACCTCATGGCCTCTGGCCAGCAGTTCCTTGACGACATGTCTTCCCATATAGCCGGCTGCGCCGGTCACAACTACCTTCATTGCTTTTTCCTCTCCGGATCCTGATCCGCTATCTCTTCCTGATCATCATGCCGGTCGCATATGCCAGCACGGCAACGATCGGAACAGCCACCGCAAAGTTGACAAAGGGATCCATCGTCCCGCCACCGAACATATAGACGACGGCCTGCTGCACCGGATATCCCCACAGATAGATCTCATAGGTCCGTTCACCGCATGCTGCGATTCCCGGCGGTACCTGCGGCAGCCCGTATCCGACATAAAAAACCAGGTAGGGAAGCGACAAATAAGCCCCGATATGCCCTTTCCCGGCCAGCGTCATCCCTGCCAGCACAAGCACACAGCAAAGCGCGATCCGCAGATCCATCACTATTCTATCACGAAACGTCCAGAATGCCATCCCTGTATAAAAGCACAGGATACAGGGAAAGGCAGCCGACCACACCAGCGGGTTCCTTTTTCCCCACCACGCAAGGAACAGGAACATCGCGGCTGCCGGCAGAACTGATATGCAAAATCCTCTTTTGGTCAGAAAGCGTACCTGCAGGCAGAAGGCACAACCCAGACAGCACGCGATCTCGACCGTCAGCGTCCACAAAGATCCGTTGACGGTCTGTCCGTATGGCTGACCCGTAAACACACCCGGAAGATCGTGAACGGGAACGAACAGACAATTGCCGAGAAATTTCCACGTCACGGGGCTTGTCAGATATTCCCCCGGACTCAGCGAGGTAAAGAACAGGCCCAGCAGCATGGACAGCAGCGTCACAACTGCCAGCGCAGGCCACATTCTCAGGATCCGGTTCTTTAAAAAAGCGCCTGCGCCGTTCTTTCTGCCTGCATTCCTCAGCGCGCCTGCAGCCCCGAAAAAACCGCTGATCAGAAAAAAGATGCTGACAGAGAAGAAACCGCAGGTAAACTGCCCCCTGCTCAGGACGACCAGCCACTCCCGGGTCAGGTCCCCTCTGGAAAGCGCCACCGCATGGGTACACAAAACGCCCAGCGCCGCGGCCAGACGCACCGCCTGCAGGTTCCGGCTCCTGATACTTTCTGCAATTGACAGATCTGTGTGTTTTGGTTTCATCATTGCTGAGCAGTCAGAAAATCATGGTCCTTCCGCGCGTTCCGGGCCGACGGCAAACGCGCCGGTCACCTTATTGCGCCAGTCGATCGTATTGTTATACTGCAGTATGCGGTAATCCGACAGCAGCGTATCTGCGCTCTGCCCCGTCATGCCGGCCTGGTCCGCTGCTGTCCACGTTCCGTCCCGGAGCATGTCCGCCCCCGGCCCGATGACGGGAAACATCTCTTTCAGATCCAGCAGAAGGCGGTTGAACGGCGCTGTCTCCAGCCCCGCCATGTGCAGGATACAGCTTCCGAGATAGTTGGAGCTTATCTCCATAGCCGCGCTGTCTGAAGATCCTTCCATCATGCTGTCTGTTTCGTAGTTTGTCCAGATCACCAGCGGCATGATATACCGCATCTGCGCTGCTTCCACCGGATCGGTGATCCCTTTCCGGATCAGCTCGCCGGAGAGGACCTCCGAATAAAACCGGTCTTCGTCAGGCGCGACCTGATGATCCCCGAAAAAGACGATCATCGTCGGTTCCGTTACCTCTTTGAAATAGGCAAGCAGGTCAGCAAACGCCCTGTCGGATTCCCGGAGCAGCGAGAAGTACAGTTCCGTCTCCGGATACGCCTCATCATAATCCAGATGGATGTCCGGCTCGTATCCGTCCGCTGTCTCCGCCGAGTAGCCGCCATGGTTCTGGATCGTAACGCAGAACACGAACATCTTTTCATTCGCGCTTTTCTGTTCAAAGACCTGTTCGGTTTTACGGTACGCTTCCTCATCCGTCACCTTGCCGCGAAGCGTATCATAGTCTTCTTCCCAGTCCTTTTTGAAAATGATCCGTTCAAAACCCATCATCGGGAATACCTGTTTCCGGTTCCAGGCATTGTCCCATCCCGGATGGATCGCGACGGTGGTGTATCCCTGGTCCCGCAGCGTCATGGCAAGCCCGTATTCCGGATTATGGCAATAGGCTTCATATGACACAACATTGGGCGTCAGGAACTGCATACTGTTCCCTGTCAGCACCTCATATTCGGTATTGGCTGTTCCGCCTCCGAATACCGGCACATGCAGAATGCCCTTCCGGACAAAGGTGCCGCCGCCGCTCTCAAGCGCATGCAGGTTCGGGAGGATCTCCTGATCCGTCTTCACCTCCCCGAGCATCTCCGGATCCGCAAAGCTTTCATTCATGATCACAATGATGTTCCGGGGCGTTACTGTTCCTTCCCCGGCTTTTTCCGGCTTTTCTTCCTCCAGGCGCCGGACGATCTCCTCCACCTTCCCGGTCGTATACCCGTCCGGCTTTTCGATATGCAGATACCCGATCCCGGAAATGAACTTCGGGTAAAAGCCTTTTTCCGCATAGGTGGTATTCAGCGTATAATCATCCCCTGCCTGCATCCATTTCTCGGTCCACAGGACCCTGTCGCAGAAAACGACCGTCACAGCCGCGCACGCACAGGCTGACAAAGCGCGGATCCCCCTTGCGGCCCACGAACGGGGAAGCGAAAGGCCCTGCAGCCTGAGCTGCAGTGTCAGAAAGAGCAGAAGCCCCTGCAGGCACATTCCGATCTCGGCGTTCAGGCGCACCACATAACCGGACGCCACATCTGCTGCCGTGCGGATCCCGAGAACATCAAAGACCGTCAGCGGCTTTCCCCTGAACTGATTCACATAGAAGCTGACCAGCACGATCAGCGTCAGGATGAGCGAACATACAAACACAGACACCCTGAAACTGCCGATCAGAAGCGTCACCAGTATCAGGGCCAGCCAGATAAGAACCAGATTGGGCAGGTAGTATGCCGGAAGCAGCCCCCATTTGTAGCGGATGATCTTCTGAGTGATCACAAGCATGACCGGAGCCGTCGCCGCCCACAGGATGATTCCGATGGCGATGCGTGCCAGGCCGTTTTTTCCGCTTTTCCGGGATGACGGTTTACCAATCCGGATCAGCATGCCGTTGATCACCAGTATGATAAGGCTCATTCCCGACAGGGGAAGCATTCTTCCTGCCGCCTGACGCATTCCGAGGCTGTCGGATTCCGAGAGGAATACAGCCAGTGTCAGACAGACGGAAAGGATACTGAGCGCATGATTTTTGATAATTCTGATCAGTTTCATCATTCCTGTCCTGTTATGGCGGCTTCTGTCATACCTTGCCCATCAGACTCAGCACCGTCAGGACCTCCACGACCATCATGATCATTGCCGTCTTTGAGGCATTCTCCTTTGAGACCGAGATCATGTCCGTGGAACATCCCAGGAAGAGAACGATGGCAAAGCAGAGAAAATACCTCCCCTGCACGCCGGAAATATAAGCCGATCCCTTAGACGTATACGCCACCAGCATGGAGAACATGACCAGCAGGATGCTCAGGATCCCGCTCACAAGCAGACCGGTACGCACCAGTTTCCCTCCGGTGAACCGGTCTCCCTCCGTGTGGGACAGCAGAATGGTCCCTCCCAGGAACATGATCGGATACAGGCGGTTGACATTGATGTCAAGCCAGGAGAGCGTGCCGCCCATCAGGCCTCTCAGGTAATTGGCGCCTGAATGCTGGAATGTATACCAGTATTTGCAGATCAGTTCCATCGGATGTGTGATCAGCCAGATGACAGAATACCCCTGCCCGTCCTGAACCTGGAAATTTCCTGTCAGCATCGGAGAGATGAACTTCCAGAATACGGCGGCAAAAATGAAAACGCCGGCTCCTAAGACCAGGATCACGCCCAGGATCCATAATGCTTTCACGCCTCCTCCGGCGGATCGCTCCTGCGCTTTCTCCGCCCGGTCATATCGCGAGGATGTCTGTTTCTTTCCCATCCGCAGCGCCAGGACCACAACGCAGATCAGCAGCAGGCACAAAGGCAGATAGGC
>JAGCAV010000188.1 GCA_017652545.1 Lachnospiraceae bacterium | reverse complement strand
TGAAGGCCAATACGTGGTTCAAAGCGGGAAAAAACCATTACTATGCAGGACAGAAGGGCTTTGTCATCACCAAAAGCTGGATCAATCTGGACGGGACAAGGTATTATGTGGATGAAAACGGCGTTCGCGTGACAGGTGAGCAGCTGATTGGTGATAAATGGTATTTCTTCAAAAATGACGGAACATATGACCCGAACCACAAAGTGGAGGGAAATGTTGATCCCACGAAACCGATGATCGCGCTGACCTTTGATGACGGGCCGGGCCCTTACACGGACAGACTGCTGAACTGTCTGCAGAAATATCACGCGCGGGCAACGTTTTTCATGGTGGGGACGGCTGTCCCCTCACATGCCGCGACAGTCAAACGGATGGTCAGCCTGAAATGTGAACTGGGCAATCACTCAGACAGTCATCCGAACATGGCCAATCTGGATTCCGCAGCGATCAGTGCCCAGTTCTCCGCCTGCACATCAAAGATCAGAGCCGCCTGCGGCAAGGCGCCGACGGTCTGCCGGCTGCCCTACGGTACCGGCCATAATGTCTCCCGGATCCTTCAGGCTGCGGGACTGCCATCCATTTACTGGTCTGTCGACACAAATGACTGGGCCAACACAGGAAACCCGTCCGCCACGGTGAACAACGCGGTGAATTCAGCGAAGAATGGCGCGATCATCCTGATGCATGATGTTCACTATTCGACAGTTGTCGCTGCAGAGACCATTATCCCGACCCTGATCAACAGGGGATATCAGCTTGTGACTGTGAGTGAACTGGCCAGATACAAAGGAAAAACAACGCTGACTGCCGGAAAAAGCTATTACAATTTTTATTAGAGGGGGCTGCCTTTGGCTAAGATTACGACACTCTGCTATATTCGGAACAAAGGCCGGGTTCTGATGCTTTTCAGAAATAAGAAGGCTTTTGACGAAAACGAAGGAAAATGGATCGGTGTCGGGGGAAAGCTTGAAAACGGAGAATCCCCGGATGAATGCATGCTTCGTGAAGTGCGTGAAGAGACAGGCCTGACCCTGAGATCGTACAGGTTCAGAGGCGTGATCAGTTTTATTTCCGATGTCTGGGATGATGAATACATGATGCTCTATGACGCCGCTTCGTTTGAGGGGACGCTCCGGAAGGACTGCCCGGAGGGGACGCTCGAGTGGATCCCCGAGGAAGACGTGATGGGGCTTCCGCTCTGGGAAGGAGACCGTCTGTTCCTGGATAAGCTCCTTCACTCGGAAGGCCCGGTCCACATGAAACTGACGTATCAGGGGGAATCGCTGAAGGAATGGGCTGACTATGGCTGCCATATGCGCGATCCCGGGGAGAGCGCGCAGCCGTATTGACATTTTTTGACGATGTACATATAATAAAGTCACTTATCATCTGGCAAATAAAAAGTGCGTGCCGCATTTTGGCTGCCGGATATTTCCCGGAATGGGGACCGGGAAGAAGGGGTTGCATGCCGTACTTACGTGGTGGATTATTACCAAATAGCGTATGGAGGGACAGACCTTGACGGTCATGTGACGGGACATGAAAATTATCAGAGCGATACTGATAGCGATCTGCGTGCTGATCATGCTTGCGGCCGCCTGGTGTCTTCTTTCAGAGATCGACGGCGGAGCACCGGGAGAGGTATACGCAGTACAGACTACAATGCGGTTCTGAGCGCGACGCCGGTTGCGCCGGGAATGCGGTTTCAGGAAAGCAGTCGGGATCCGGTTCTGGCTGCTTCTTGTTTTGAAGAGGAAAAGAGCATGGCAGTATTCTACACAAGTACCAGGGACAATACCATAAAAGTGACGGCAGCGGAAGCGATCCTGCAGGGACTTTCGCGGGACGGAGGCCTCTTTGTTCCGGAAACCATTCCGGCTTTGCCCGTCTCCCTGTCGGAACTCACACAGATGGATTACCGTGAAACGGCACTCATGATCATGAGGGAGTGGTTTTCGGATTTCTCGGAGGAGGAACTGAAAAAGTGTGTGGAAGGTGCTTACGACAGCAAATTTGATACGGAACTGATTGCTCCTCTGCATGAAACAGCCCATGCCGCATATCTGGAACTGTTCCATGGCAAGACGATCGCCTTCAAGGATATGGCCCTGTCGATCCTGCCGTATCTGATGACCTGTGCCGCGGCAAAATGCGGGGTGACAGATGAGATCGTGATCCTCACAGCCACATCCGGTGATACGGGAAAAGCGGCGCTGGCAGGATTCGCGGATGTTCCGGGAACCAGGATCATCGTGTTCTATCCCAAATACGGGGTAAGCCCCATACAGGAAAGACAGATGGTGACACAGACAGGCAGAAACGTCTCTGTGGTCGGTATCCGGGGCAACTTTGATGATGCGCAGAATGGTGTAAAGGCCATCTTTTCCGACCCCGAACTGCGTTCACGGATGAAGGAAAGCGGCTTCAGGTTCTCGTCCGCCAATTCGATCAATATCGGGCGGCTGGTCCCCCAGATCGTCTATTATGTGTACGCTTACGCGCAGATGGTCAGACAGGGAAAGCTCGCCTGCGGGGAGAGCATGAACGTGACCGTTCCGACCGGCAATTTCGGCAACATTCTGGCTGCCTATTACGCAAAGCGGATGGGACTGCCGATCCGGAAGCTGATCTGCGCTTCCAACGAAAACAGGGTGCTCACGGACTTTTTCGAGACCGGGACGTATGACAGGAGGAGAGAGTTTATTCTGACGACATCCCCATCCATGGATATCCTGATCTCAAGCAATCTTGAACGGCTGATCTATGCAGCCGCGCAGGAAAGCAGTGACCAGAGCAGCATGCTGATGGAACAGCTGACAAAAGAGGGCAGCTATCAGATCAGCGGTTCAATGAAGCAGTTCATGGAGGACTTCTACGGGGGGTGTGCGGATATGGATGCTTGCGCAGCCAGGATCCGCGGGCTGTTTGAGAAGGAGCATTACCTGATCGATCCGCATACGGCCGTAGCGGCGTGCGTGTATGATCAGTACAGGAATGAGACGGACGACGATACGCCCTGTGTCATCGCGTCTACCGCCAGTCCGTACAAATTCACAAGAAGCGTTATGGAGGCACTCAGAGGAAAAGCGTCTGTCAGGAAAGACACGGACGATCTGGTCCTTGCGGATGAACTGGAGAAGATCAGCGGCGTTCCTCTTCCTGCCGCCGTGGCGGAACTGAAAGAAGCGCCCGTGCTGCATGATATCGTGATCGACAGCACCGACATGAAGGCGCAGGTGGAGAAGCAGCTGGGACTGATGAGCAAAGAATGCAGGTAAACATATAAAGATGGAGGAATGAAATGGATACAACATCGATGATGGGACTGATGGATCTGATCGTGGTCGGTGCAGGCGTTTACGTGATCTACGGGTGGTATATGCTTGTCTTCAAAAATGAGATCAAGCAGGGCCTGGTGATCTCCAAGGCCCAGGATCCGAAAAAGTGCAAGGACCTGGAAGGTTTCAAGAGTTATATCGGACCGAGACTTTTGATCTTCGGTCTTGCGGCTGTTCTCAGCGGCGGTGTCGGCCTGTTTCAGAGTTATGTGGCTCCTCTGCCGGGAATCGTGTACTGGATCTTCTACATGATCTTTGTCGCAGTGATCGTCTGGTTTACCGTATGCACCAGGAAAGCCGGCAGGATTTTTTTCTGAGCTGATATGCAGCGGAATGGACAGGATATAAAAGGCTCCCTTTTCGGAATGGTCTGAAAAGGGAGCCTTTATCTGTTTTTCAGGACTGGATCTTTCTGTCGGAGAGCGGTACATATTTCCTGTAGTCGCACAGGCTGATGTAGGCGGGACGGATGATCTTGCCGCGGGTCATCAGCTCCTCAATGCGATGAGCTGTCCAGCCGACACTTCTGGCAATGGCGAACAGCGGGGTGTACAGCTGGCTGGGCAGCGAGAGCAGGCTGTAGACAAGGCCGCTGTAGAAGTCGATGTTCGCGGAGACACCTTTATAGATCCTGGCGTTGCTGGCGATCACCTTCGGCGCCAGTTCCTCCACCAGGCAGTAGAGGGCAAATTCATCACTCAGGTTCTTTTCCGCGCAGAGCTGTTCCGCGTAGGCTTTGAGGATGAGCGCTCTCGGGTCGGAGAGCGAGTAGACAGCATGTCCCATACCATAGATCAGACCGGAGTGGTCAAAGCCGTCTTTTGTAAGGATCTTCTGCAGATAGTCGGCAACTTCGTCTCTGTCTTTCCAGTCTTTTACCTTTTCCTTCATGTCGTCCATCATCTGGACGACTTTTATATTGGCACCGCCGTGACGCGGCCCCTTCAGCGAGCCCAGGGCAGCGGCGAAGACAGAGTAGGTGTCTGTCGCGGAGGAAGTGACCACGTGTGCCGTAAATGTTGAGTTGGTACCGCCGCCATGCTCCATGTGAAGGACCAGCATCAGGTCCAGGAGAACGGCTTCCAGGTGCGTATATCTGCCGTCTTTCCTGAGCATGTGAAGAATATTCTCCGCAAAGGAAAGGGACGGATTCGCGGGATTGATGTAAAGACTCCTGCCATTGTAATAGTGCTGGTAGGTATGATAACCGTATACAGCCAGAGAAGGAAGCATGGAAGTCAGCTGAAGGCACTGGCGCAGGACATTCGGTATGGAGATATCGTCAGCCTGCGGATCATAGGCATAGAGCGTAAGGACACTTCTCGCCAGCACGTTCATCATATCCTGGCTCGGAGCCGTCATGATGATCTCTCTGGTAAAATTGGAAGGCAGCTGTTCACGATAATGAGAAAGCAGCTGCGTGAAATCGGCCAGACGTTTCCGGTCCGGCAGTCTTCCGAAAAGGAGGAGATAGGCGATCTCTTCAAAGCCGAATCTGTCGTCCGAAATAAAGCCGCGGACAAGGTCATTGATGTTGTGACCTCTGTAGAAAAGTTCACCCTCGCAGGGGATTTCCCTTCCATCCTGATCAATTCGCTTTCCGTTTACCCGGGAGATCTCGGTCAGTCCGGCAACGACACCTTTACCCGAAAGATCACGAAGTCCGCGTTTGACATCATATTTGACATAAAGGCCGGGATCGATCGATCCGAAGCGCTCACATTCTTTTGAAAGTTTCAGAAGCAGGGGCGTTAATTCCGAATACAGAAGCTGATCCTGCATGTTCTCTCCTTCCTCCGGGGCGGCAATGCTGCCATACCTCCCGGTTTCTATCTACTCTTCTGTGAATAAAAACATGGGAAGTATAACACAGACAGACTGTTTTTGTACATGAAGAAAGTAAAAAGAATGTAAGAAAAATGATAAATATGCAGTAAAACGGCATGGAAGAACAGATTCCAAGTCTGCTTTTAAACAGCCGCCGGATATGGTATGATTTACAAAAGTACTGTCCTGTGAACAGGTTTTTGGCGAAGGAGATAGGTCATGGATAAAAAATATATCATGTCACTCGATCAGGGGACGACGAGTTCCAGGTGTATCCTTTTTGACCGGGAGGGAACGATCTGCAGCATGGTCCAGAGGGAATTCAGGCAGATCTTTCCGAAAGCGGGGTGGGTAGAACACGATCCGACAGAGATCTGGTCTTCCCAGATCTCAGTGGCGGCGGAGGCGATGAGCCGGATTGGCGCCTCCTCCGAAAATATTGCCGCGATCGGCATTACAAATCAGAGAGAGACCACGATCGTCTGGGACCGGCGCACGGGCATGCCGGTCTATAACGCCATTGTCTGGCAGTGCAGGAGGACTGCGCCTTTTGTGGACGAACTGGTGCGGGAAGGGTTTGATGACGTGATCAGGCAGAAGACAGGTCTGATCCCGGATGCCTACTTTTCGGGAACCAAGCTGAAATGGATCCTGGATCATATAGACGGGGCACGGGAAAGGGCCCGGAACGGCGAGCTCCTCTTCGGGACGGTGGACACCTGGCTGATCTGGAAGCTGACGGGAGGAAAGGTCCATATGACGGACTACACCAATGCTTCCCGCACGATGCTTTTTGATATTCACAGGATGACCTGGGACGAGGAGATCCTTGCCAGGTTCGACATTCCGAAAGAAATGCTTCCTGATGTAAAACCGTCCGGATATGTCTTCGGACAGACGTTTGCCTGCCCGATCGGAGACGGAATTCCGATCGCCGGTGTTGCCGGAGATCAGCAGGCGGCGCTTTTCGGGCAGTGCTGCTTTGAAAGCGGGGATGCCAAAAACACCTACGGAACCGGATGCTTTTTGCTGATGCACACAGGAAATGAGGCGGTCCTGTCAAAGAACGGGCTGCTGACAACGGTTGCGGCGACGTTGAGTACGGAACCGGTTGCCTATGCGCTGGAAGGCAGTGTGTTTGTGGCGGGAGCCGCGATCCAGTGGCTGCGTGATGAGCTCGGACTGCTGCGCAGCGCGGCAGATTCTGAGCTGTACTGCAATGAGGTGCCGGATACCAACGGCGTCTATGTTGTTCCGGCATTTACAGGCCTTGGCGCGCCTTACTGGGATCAGTATGCGCGGGGAACCATTGTCGGCCTGACGCGCGGTGTGGGCAAAAACCATATCATTCGCGCGACGGTGGAATCACTTGCCTACCAGACAAGGGATGTCCTGGAGGCGATGCGTTCTGATGCCGGAATCCCGATCAATTCATTGAAGGTGGACGGCGGTGCAAGCGCCAACAATTTCCTGATGCAGTTCCAGGCCGATATCCTGGGGGCGAAGGTGCTGCGCCCGAGCTGTATCGAGACAACGGCGCTCGGAGCAGCCTACCTGGCAGGTATCACAACGGGATATTGGAAAAACCGGGATGACGTGATCGGAAACTGGAAACTGGAGCAGACCTTTGATCCTGCCATGAAGGAGGCGAGAAGACAGGAACTGATCTCAGGCTGGGAGAAGGCTGTCGGAAGAAGCCGCGACTGGAGCAGGTAAAAAGTCAGATTCTAAGTATTGCAAAAATTTTACAAATTTGTTAATATATATTCTTGCATAGCGGGGAACTGTGCCGTTGCACAGGAGTTTATGCATGAACAAAGCAGGCAGACGACTCAGCTGCCTTATGCAGGGCACGACAGTGTGCATACTGCTTTTTCTGGCTGTTCTGACAGCAGGAACAGGATGCAGCCGTCAGATCATCGTGAGAACAGCCGATGATCCGCCCCGCAGGGAGGAGACAACGGAACCGGATACAGCCCGGACGGAGAGATCATCCGAAGAACAGCATGAGACAGAGCAGGATCTGATCTATGTGCATGTGAGCGGGATGGTTTCAGCGCCGGGTGTGTATGCGTTGCACAGCGGAGACCGGGTATTCCATGCAGTGGATGCGGCCGGAGGTTTTCTGCCGGACGCGGACCGGGACTGGTGCAATCTGGCGGAGGTGCTTGCGGATGCGGATAAGCTGAGGATCTACAGTACAGCGGAAACCGCCGCCATGGAAGAAGCGGGCAGAACGCCTGCGGGCGACCGCTTCGGAATCATCCGCCACGGCAATGATCCTGAGCCTGCCGGAAAGGGCGGGACCGGAGAGGAAACGGGGGCTGTCAATCTGAATACGGCCGGTGTGGAGGAATTGATGACACTGCCGGGTATCGGAAAGAAACGCGCGGAAGATATTGTGGCCTACAGGCAGATGAACGGCGGGTTCTCATCCGTAGAGGAACTGACAAAAATCAGCGGTATCGGAAACAGCATGCTGTTGAAACTGAGTGGCATGGTGACAGTATAACAGGAACAGATCACAGGAAGCCCCGGACACAGGGACAGACACTGATCATAAGGAGATATAAATGGCAAAAAGAGTTCTGGTGGTTGATGATGAAAAACTGATCGTAAAGGGGATCCGTTTTTCCCTGGAGCAGGATGACATGGTGGTGGATACGGCCTTTGACGGTGAGGAAGCGCTCGAAAAGGCGAGATCGAACAGTTATGATATCATCCTTCTTGATCTGATGCTTCCGAAAGTGGACGGACTGTCTGTGTGCCAGCAGATCCGGGAATTTTCAGAGGTTCCGATTGTGATGCTCACGGCCAAGGGAGATGACATGGATAAGATCATGGGTCTCGAGTACGGTGCCGATGACTACATCACAAAACCGTTCAATATTCTTGAGGTCAAGGCCAGGCTGAAGGCAATCATGCGCCGGACGGCGGCCAGGGCAGTCGCGGATCGAAGCGACAGGGTCGTGGTGGCCGGAGAACTGACGCTGGATGCCGATTCCAGAACAGTCACCGTTAACGGAAAAGACATCAATCTCACTGCAAAGGAGTTCGATCTTCTTGAACTCCTGGTCTTTAATCCGAACAAAGTGTATTCACGCGAGAGCCTGCTGAAGCTGGTCTGGGGTTACGAAGCACCGGGACCCGGTGATGTTCGTACCGTGGACGTGCATGTGCGCCGTCTGCGTGAGAAGATCGAAGCGAATCCCAGCGAGCCCAGGTTCGTACACACCAAGTGGGGCGTCGGCTACTATTTCCAGCATTGACGTTCTTTCATGGACGCACCCCGGAAAGATGAGATAACGGTTTATACACCTTGGTAAAATGATTAAGGACAGATTATTACGATATGTAAAAAGCCTCAGGGTCAGATTATTTCTGATCCTGCTTTTTGTGGGAATCATTCCGATCTATGTACTGAAATTCGGCATTCTGAGGAACTATGAGACACAGGCGATCGAACAGCGTATTTCCCTGATCAGGAGCAGAAGCGAAATGATCGCGGAAGAGCTGGGACGATCCGGATACCTGACAGGCACGCCGTCGGAGACGCTGGAGACACAGATCAATCAGCTGTGCAGCATCTGGAACGGCAGGGCTGTCGTTGTGAATGAGAAGTTCAGGATTCTCCGAGATACCTTTGAGAGCGACGAGGGCAGGATCATTATCGCGAAGAAGGTCCTTGAGAGTTTCAGGGGCAGCGTTCAGTCGAACTATAATTCGAGACAGCATTACCTGGAAGTGACGGTTCCGGTCAGGGAACCGGGGGGTGATGTCGTCAGGGGCCTCATGATCATCAGCGCGCCGACAACAGACATTGAAGAAGGCCGTTCCGCACTGAGCGGAAAAGTCTTTATCCTGCAGGTCATCATGATCCTGCTGGTGCTGGCCATGGCCTTTTATGCAGCCCGCCTGCTTGTCAGGCCTTTCGGAAAAGTAACGGCATCCCTGAATGAGAAAGACCAGTTCCTGGATGAAGACATCTCCATACCAGACTATACGGAGACCAGGCTGCTGGCTGAGGCTTACAACAGAATGCGCCAGAGGCTGCGCGCACAGGAGGATACCAGGCAGGAATTTGTCTCGAACGTGTCGCACGAACTGAAAACGCCGCTGACATCCATGAAGGTGCTGGCCGATTCCCTGAATGCACAGG
The DNA here is from genome assembly GCA_017652545.1 of Lachnospiraceae bacterium. The sequence continues at coordinate 1,929 of JAGCAV010000188.1, read as the reverse complement.
AGGAAGTGCCGAACGAACTGTACAGGGAGTTCATGCAGGATATCGCGGATGAGATCGACCGTGAGAACAAGATCATCACAGACCTGCTCGAACTGGTGAAGATGGACAGAAAGTCCACCATCATCAATATCCAGGAGACGAACATCAATGACCTGATCGATCTGATCCTGAAACGGCTTATCCCGATCGCCGCACTGGCCAAGGTGGAACTGGTCCCGGAGCTGGGCAGGGAGGTCATCGCTGAAGTGGATGCGACAAAGCTTACGCTTGCGGTGACGAACCTGGTGGAAAACGCGATCAAGTATAACCATGAGGGCGGCTGGGTCCATGTGTCCCTGAACAGTGACAGCAGCTATTTCTTTATCAAGGTTGAAGACAACGGCATGGGGATCCCGGATGAAGACCAGAAGTATATCTTTGAACGTTTCTACCGGGTGGATAAATCCCACTCCAGAGAGATCGGCGGAACGGGACTTGGACTTGCGATCACCCGGAGCGCCGTATTGATGCATCACGGAGCTGTGCGCGTGTACAGCCGGGAAGGTGAGGGCACAACATTCACCATCAGGATTCCTCTGCGGTATGAGCGGGATCCGGACAACACGGGAGATGACCTGATCGCCGAGATCGAGATCTGACCAGTGGAACGCCGGAGGAGACAAACAGGGATGATACAAAGACAAAAGATCAAGATTTGGATACCTGTTCTGACAGCCCTGCTTATGGCAGTGCTGCTTTCCGCATGCGGACAGTCCCTGAAGGCGACGAATACCGAAGAACCTTCTCCCGGTCAGTACAGGATCTTCTACAGTGATACGGACAATACGGGACTGGTCAGCCGGATCTACAGACCGAAATCCGAGACTTTTGACGGGATCCTGCGGGAACTGCTGGAACAGTTCAGGTATGCGCCGGATGAGCAGGTCATCAGCGCGCTTCCGGGCGGGGTATCCATCAACGGATATACGATGGGCGTGGATGATCTGACCATCGATTTCAATGCTTCTTACCTGGGACTGAGCAACGTGCAGGAGGTACTGGCCCGCGCAGGTATCGTCAAGACGCTGGTACAGCTTCCGGGCGTTCGGAATGTCTCCGTGACCGTGGATTCACAGCCGCTGACGGAACCGGACGGAACCGTGGTCGGCCCCATGAACGAAGAGACGTTTGTGGAAACCCAGGGAGATGAGATCAATTCGTACCGGCATGCCGACATGAAGCTCTATTTCGCCGACGGATCCGGGCAGCATCTGGTGGAGGAAGACCGCAGCGGCAGGTTCTCCAGCAATCTGATCCTGGAAAGGGTGGTTGTGGAAAATGTGCTGAAAGGACCGGAGGAGAGCACACTGCATGCCGTCTGTTTCAGCGATGTGCCGATCAACAATGTATATCTGGATGACGGGATCTGCGTTGTGGATATCGGGTCCAGGTTCAACGATGTCAACAATCTGTCAGTCAGCCCTGAGGTCGCCGTGTACGCGCTTGTCAATTCCCTGATGGACAGCTGTGAGATCGAAGGCGTACGGATCCTGATCGACGGAAAAGATGACGTAAGGCTTCGCTCCCAGATCAATCTGGAGCAGACATTCACAAGAGACGATTCGCTGATCGCGGATCTGTCCGATACCGTGCAGGCGAATACCATGATCGGTGTGGGGGCAGGAAAACCGTAAAGAGGCAGTGTGGCGTGTGGAGAGTGGAGTGTGGAGAGTTGAGAGTGGAGCTGCGGATCGTGTGGAGTGTGGAGAGTTGAGAGTGGAGCTGCAGATAGTGTGTAGTGTGGAGAGTTAAGAGTGGAGTTAATATGGAGTTGGTGCTGAAAAGGCCGCTTTGCATTGCCGTGCTGACCTGGCTGGCTGTGCTGACGATCCTGTCCGCTGCCGGCAGGAACAAGCCTTCGGCCGGCTATGACAGGCTGAGGGAGCATTT
>JAGCAV010000017.1 GCA_017652545.1 Lachnospiraceae bacterium | reverse complement strand
GCTCTTCCGGAATAATGTTGGCCAGTTTGAAGAATGCAGACTGCAGGACCGTATTGATACGTCCGCCCAGTCCGATCTCTTTACCGATCTTGATACCGTCGATCACATAGAACTTGATGTTGTGGTCAGCGATGAACTTCTTGACCTGTCCGGGCAGATGGCTCTCGATGCCTTCCATATCCCATGAGCAGTTCAGCAGGAAGGTGCCGCCGTCGACCAGCTCCTGCACCATGTTGTACTTGCGGATGTATGCCGGGTTGTGGCATGCAACGAAGTTGGCCTTGGTGATCAGGTAGGTGGACTTGATGGGGCTCTTGCCGAAGCGAAGGTGAGACATGGTCACACCGCCGGACTTCTTGGAGTCATAATCAAAGTATGCCTGCGCATACATATCGGTGTTGTCGCCGATGATCTTGATGGAGTTCTTGTTCGCACCGACGGTACCGTCTGCGCCAAGACCCCAGAACTTGCAGTTGATGGTGCCTTCCGGAGTGGTAACGAGCGGCTCGCCAAGCTCCAGGGACAGATGTGTCACATCATCAACGATACCGATCGTGTACAGCTTCTTCTCGGTGTTGTTCAGAACTGCAACGATCTGAGCCGGCGTGGTGTCTTTGGAACCAAGTCCGTAACGGCCGGAGAATACCGGAATGTTCTCGAACTCGGTGCCCTTGAGAGCTGCCACGACATCCAGGAACAGCGGCTCGCCCATGGCGCCCGGCTCCTTGGTCCTGTCAAGAACGTTGATGTACTTGACGGTCTTCGGAATCGCACCTGCCAGAGCCTTCGCGGAGAACGGTCTGTACAGGCGGACCTTGATGACACCGACCTTCTCACCCTTGGCAAGGAGGTAATCGATGGTTTCTTCGATCGTGTCGCAGACAGAACCCATGGCGATCACAACACGCTCGGCATCGGCTGCGCCGTAGTAGTTGAACAGCTTGTAGTCAGTACCGATCTTGGCATTGATCTTGTCCATGTACTCCTGCACGATGGCGGGCATATCATCGTAAGCCACGTTGCATGCTTCGCGAGCCTGGAAGAAGATATCCGGGTTCTGCGCTGAGCCGCGCTGGCAGGGATGATTCGGATTCAGGCACTGATCTCTCCAGGCCTGGAGCGCATCATAGTCGACAAGATCTTTCAGATCTTCGTTGTCCCACTGCTCGATCTTCTGGATCTCATGGGAGGTACGGAAACCATCGAAGAAGTTGATGAACGGAAGACGTCCCTTGATGGCAGAAAGATGAGCCACCGGAGTCAGGTCCATAACTTCCTGTACGGAACCTTCGCAGAGCATGCAGGCACCGGTCTGGCGGCATGCGTATACGTCGGAATGGTCTCCGAAAATTGACAGTGCATGGGAAGCCAGGGCACGAGCGGAAACATTGAACACACCCGGAAGCCTCTCACCGGCTACCTTGTAAAGGTTCGGGATCATCAGAAGCAGACCCTGGGAAGCAGTGTAGGTGGTGGTCAGCGCGCCGGCTGCCAGAGCACCGTGAACGGAACCGGCTGCGCCGGCCTCGGACTGAAGCTCGGTTACCTTAACGGTCTGTCCGAACAGATTCAGTCTTCCCTGGGTCGCCCACTCATCTGTGGCTTCAGCCATGGGTGACGACGGAGTGATGGGGAAAATCGCGGCTACATCGGTAAATGCATACGAAGCATGACCTGCAGCATGATTTCCGTCCATGGTCTTCATTTTTCTTGCCATTTAACGTTTCCTCCTTAGTTAAATATTGCATGAGTTACATCAAAACGTCATAAAATTGACACAACGAAAAGACGTCATTGCGTCAGACACTATCATACTAACATAAGAATGCCGGTTTGTCCAACTGACATAACCGGCATTTTGACAATTCTTCTATTTTTTTAACGTGCATGGCATCAGCAGTTCTGTCAGTCAGAGATATTGTCGTCGTTGCTGTAGACCGTTCTCTTTCTGGCCATCTCATCGCTCGCCAGATACTCGTCATAGGTGGTGATCTTGTCGATCAGCTGGCCGTTCGGAAGGATCTCCATGATCCGGTTGGCAGTGGTCTGTACGATCTGATGGTCCCGGCAGGAGAAGATCATGACGCCAGGGAACTTGATCATGCCGTTGTTCAGCGCAGTGATGCTCTCCATATCCAGATGATTGGTCGGTTCATCGAAGATCAGCACGTTTGCGCCGGAGATCATCATCTTGGAGAACATGCAGCGGACCTGCTCGCCTCCGGACAGGACCCGCAGCTTTTTCACGCCGTCATCCCCGGCAAAAAGCATGCGCCCCAGAAATCCCCGGACATAGGTGGCGTCCTTGATCTCGGAGTACTGTGTCAGCCAGTCCGCGATGGTCAGGTCAGAATCGAACTCCTTTGCGTAATCCTTCGGGAAATAGGCACGCGATGTGGTCACGCCCCACTTGAAAGTCCCCTCATCCGGCTCGATCTCTTCCATGAGTATCTGCATCAGCGTGGTCTTTGCCAGCTCATTGCCGCCGACCAGCGCAACCTTGTCGTCATGTCCGAGGGTAAACGTCAGCCCGTCAAGGACTTTTACGCCATCGATGGTCTTGGAGAGGTTCTCCACCATCAGCACCTCGTTGCCGATGCTGCGGTCCGGCCGGAAATCAATATAGGGATACTTGCGGCTGGAAGGACGGATCTCGTCCAGCTCGATCTTTTCCAGGGCTCTCTTTCTGGCTGTCGCCTGCTTGGATTTGGAGGCGTTGGCCGAGAAACGCTGGATGAATTCCTGCAGCTCCCTGATCTTCTCCTCCTTTTTCTTGTTGGCTTCCTTCATCTGCCTGATCATCAGCTGGCTCGACTCATACCAGAAATCATAGTTGCCGGCATAAAGCTGGATCTTGCCGTAGTCAATGTCGGCGATGTGTGTGCAGACTTTGTTCAGGAAGTACCTGTCATGGCTGACCACGATGACTGTATTTTCAAAATTGATCAGGAACTCTTCCAGCCAGCCGATCGCATCCAGATCCAGATGGTTGGTCGGCTCGTCCAGGAGCAGGATATCCGGATTGCCGAAAAGCGCCCTGGCCAGCAGTACCTTTACCTTTTCATTACCGCTCAGATCCTTCATCAGGCTGTAGTGCAGGTCCGGTTCGATGCCAAGGCCGTTCAGCAGGGCTGCCGCGTCGGAATCAGCTTCCCATCCGTTCATTTCCGCGAATTCAGCCTCCAGCTCACTGGCCCGGATACCATCCTCGTCAGAAAAATCCGGCTTTGCGTTAAGCGCGTCCTTCTCTTTCATGATCTCAAACAGGCGTGCATTGCCCATCATGACCGTATCGAGCACAACACAGTCATCATATTTGAAATGATCCTGTTCCAGGAAGGAAAGACGCTGACCCGGGGTCATCGTCACCGTACCGTTCGTGGTATCCAGCCGGCCGGAGAGGATCTTCAGGAACGTGGATTTTCCGGCACCGTTGGCGCCGATGATGCCGTAGCAGTTTCCTTCCGTAAACTTGATGTTCACGTCTTCAAACAGGGCTTTTTTGCCCACCCGGAGAGTTACATTGTTTGCACTGATCATGTCTTCGCACCTTTCGCTTACAGATTCATCAACTTGCCCGATGATACATGTCATGATGATGTTGATATCAAAGTCTTTCAGACCCTGGCATCATCATAATTGAATCATCGGGCAATGGCAACCTTTTTCGATTTTTTGCTTTTTCCTGTCATGAACCTGCCGTCATGGTCATGCTCATGTTCACACGCCGGGGACAGCTTCCCTTTCGATCGGACAGACATAACCGTCCGCTGTCCTTTCGGCAAACTCTTCCCGTGCCCCTTTAAGCAGCGACGGGTCCTCGATCAGATCGATCGCCGTCATGGCAAGGACCTTTCCTGCATGGACAAGCGCCTTATCCCCTATGCTGCTGCCGCCCGAGGAGACATTCTGCCAGCTGTGTCCGGGAGCCCCGCTGATAAAGGCGGCCACATGGATCTGGGCTGCAGGCGTGAGCCACGACACATCTCCGACATCCGTGCTTCCAAAGACAAAGCCTTCTGTATGAAAAAGAGGGATCAGGAAGTCGTTCAGGGGCTTTGAGCCGCCGTCTGTCAGTTCCCGTATCTTTTTCGCAAGGGACGGGTCGAATGCGCCGCCGATCCCCGGCACGGCCGTGTCCGGACAGTGCGCCTTGATCTTCTCTGCCAGTTCCCTCTCCTGAGGTGTGTATGCAGGCAGTCCTGCCTTTTCAAAATTGCTGTACAGGACTTCCTCCAGATGATAATTGGGAACCAGTTCGGCTGTTCCGTCAACAAATTTTCTGCTGCATGACGTTTCCGTCATCAGGGCTGCCCCCTGGGCGATCCTGTCCACACGCGAAAGCAGCGCAAGAGAATCCCTGACTCTGTTCGCCCGTACCATATACAGCACGGCAGCCCTTGCCTGCACAACGTTTGGCGATACGCCGCCCGCATCGGTTATGGCATAATGCACCCGGCAGTCACCTGCCATATGTTCGCGCAGATACTGTGTCCCGGTATTCATCAGCTCCACTGCGTCAAGGGCGCTTCTCCCGTTAAACGGATCCCCTGCGGCATGCGCGCTGACCCCATGAAATTCATACAGTACCTGTATGCTGGAATTGTTCGTTCCGGACACGACCTCGTTCACATCGGAAGGATGCCAGGTCAGCGCCGCATCCAGCTGCTTCCAGTATCCGTCCCTGGCCAGGAATGCCTTGGAGGCGCAGCCCTCTTCACCGGGACATCCGAAAAAGATCACGGTGCCTTCATGCCCGCTCCTTTCCAGATAATCCCTGACTGCGAAGGCAGCCGCCAGGTCACCGGCCCCCAGCATGTTGTGGCCGCAGCCATGGCCGGGCGCGCCGGGCGTGACCGGTCTTTCTTCCGTGCAGGCGCTTTCCTGGGAAAGGCCGGCCAGTGCGTCAAACTCGCCGAGAAATCCGATCACCGGATGACCGCTGCCGTATTTCCCCATGAACGCCGTCTCCATGCCGCCCAGCTTTTCTGTCACCTCAAAGCCATGTTCACGAAGCACCCGGCAGTACAGGTCCGCAGCGTGGTATTCCTGCATGCTCAGTTCCGGGTTCTCCCAGATGTCCCTGCTCACGCCGGTAAAAATGCCGCTGTTTTCATCAATATAGCGGATGGCAGCGTCCTTGTATTTCTGAATATCATCCATTCCGTCACCCTACAGCACTTTCGCCAGGAAATCCTGAAGCCTCTCGCACCTGGGCTCAGTAAAGATCTGCTGCGGAGTGCCCTCCTCCATGATGACGCCTTCATCCATGAACACGACCCGGTTTCCGACTTCCCGGGCAAACCCCATCTCATGGGTCACCGTCACCATGGTCATGCCGGCTTTGGCAAGCTCCCTCATGACATCCAGGACCTCTCCCACCATTTCGGGGTCCAGGGCACTGGTCGGCTCGTCGAACAGCATGACTTCCGGATCCATGCACAGGGCGCGCACAATGGCGACCCTCTGCTTCTGGCCGCCCGAAAGCTGCACGGGATAAGCTCCCGCCCTGTCAGCAAGGCCGACGCGGTCCAGCAGCTCCATGGCCTTCTTTGTCGCTTCCTCCTCGCTCTGTTTCCTGACGATGACCGGCGCAATGGTCAGGTTCTCCAGAATCGTCTTGTGCGGAAACAGGTTGAAGTGCTGAAAGACCATCCCGATCTTCTGCCTGAAGGCATCCACATCGATCTTTGTACCGGTTATATCTGTTCCCTCAAAAATGATCTGTCCTTCACTGGGAATTTCCAGCAGGTTCAGGGAACGCAGGAACGTGGACTTTCCGCTGCCCGAAGGCCCGATCACCACCATAACGTCACCTTTGCGGATGTCGATATCGATGCCGTCAAGCGCCTTGATCTTTCCGTGATTGTAATGCTTCTTCAGTCCCCTTACCTGAATCAGGGCTTCACCGTTTGTCACTTGCACGCATCCTCCTTTCAACATACTGGATCAGTTTGGATGTGGGGAAGCACAGGCAGAAATACAGGAATGTCGCTACCAGGAGCGGCTCTGCGATGATAAAGCTGGCTGACTGCACCGACTTCACATTAAACATGATATCCTGCACACCGATGGTATAGCAGATCGATGATTCCTTGATGATGGTCACAAACTCATTCGCCACGGCGGGAAGGATGTTTTTGATCGCCTGGGGAAGAATGATGTGATACATGGTCTGGCCGCTGGTCATTCCAAGGCTTCTGGCAGCTTCCCTCTGCCCCTGGTCCACGCCCTCGATACCGCCGCGGATCACATCACTCATATATCCGCCCGAATTGAGGGACAGCGCCACCACTGCCGGGAAGAAACGTTCAAACTGTATAAACCCGAGAAAAGTGAACTGCGGCAGCTTGATGAAGCCGAACATGACGTAATAGACCAGGAAGACCTGTACCAGCATGGGCGTACACCGGACAAACTGTACATAGGCTCCCGAGATAAGCCTCAGAATCCTGGGTTTCGACAGATGCATCATGGCCAGCGCGAAAGCCAGCACAAAACCGATCAGGACGGTCAGCAGTGAAAGCAGGACCGTCACAAGCAGGCCCTGCCAGAACATGCTGCCATACCCTAATATTTTCTGTAAATGTTCCCAACTGATGGACATATGATATCCTCTTTTTATTTCTGATAAAAACGGGCTGCCCTGCAGGCAGCCCGGTCATTTGCCTTCTCAAAAAGCGTTTATTCGCCTTCGGTCGCCGCCTCATCAGCGATCTCGCCGTTCTCATCCAGCTGTCCTTCATAGACATTGCCCTCGTCGGAAGCCATATCCTGAGCGGTCGCAACATACTCATCCATGCTGCCGTCCTCGAGAGCCGCTGCGATCACGCCGTTGACAGCTGCCAGCAGATCGTCATGTCCCTTTGCAATGGCGACAGCGCTGCCTTCGGTGTCATACTCGACATCCCAGAGGATGTACAGATCCGGATAGTTCTTCGCATACTGCTCAGCAACAGCCGTCTCAATGAAAGCGCCTTCCAGCTTGCCGGTGATCAGCTCATTCACGATATCCGTCACCTTCGCCAGACCGATGATGTTCGCGTCCGGGGTGTTCTCCTGTGCCAGCTCATACTGGATCGAACCGGTCTGCGCACCGACGGGAAGACCGTTGAAAGCTTCATAATTCTCATACTTTTCCGCATTGGCGGCATTGACACAGAAGCTCTGGCCGCCCATGTAGTACAGATCAGAGAAATCGAACACTTCCGCGCGCTCCGGGCTGGGAGAAAAGCCTGCAATACCCAGGTCAACATTGCCGCTCTGAAGCTCCATCAGGATACCGTCAAAGTCCATCGGCACAACCTCAAGTTCAAGGCCGAGGTCATCCGCGATGCGCTGGGCAAGCGCCATGTCAAAACCTGCCAGCTGGGGATTGCCGTTCTCATCGATATGATAGAACTCATAGGGGGCAAAATCAGGGCTGGTCGCCACTTTCAGCTTACCCTCGGAAACCGTGCTAACATCTGCCGCAAAAACAGTTGCTGCTGCCAGTGCACATCCCAATACAGCACCTGCCAGAACAGTAAAGGCATTCTTTTTCATAATCAATCTCCTTTTCGTATAATTATTCAGTTGCGCTGTGAGACATTATAGCACGCTTCAAACAAAACGCAAGCAAATCATCAGATCTGTGCCAGAATAATCGCCGCGAACATAATTACACAGCCGAAGATCTCACGGCCTGACATGGTCTGCCCCAGCAGGATCCAGCCGGCAAGCACCGAAATAACGGACTCCAGGCTCATGATCAGGGATGCGACCGTGGGGTTCAGTCCCTTCTGGCCCAGGATCTGGAATGTATAGGCCACCCCTGAGGAAAGGACACCCGCATACAGAATGGGCCCCCTGGCTGCCCAGAGCGCTGCCGGGGTCGGATGCTCAAAAATCAGCATCATAACAGACGTGAGCACACCGCACACAGCAAATTCCAGACAGGCGAGCCGTACGCCGTCGGTCAGGACAGCGTATTTGTCCACTGCCATGATCTGAAACGCGAAGGCCAGCGCGCACAGAAGAACAAGGGCATCCCCTTTCTCCAGCGTCACCGCTCCGCCTGCCATGCTCAGAAGGTACAGTCCGATGACCGCCAGCGCCACACTTGCCCACAGCTTCCAGCCGGTCCGCCGTTTCAGGAAAACGCCGAGAAGCGGCACCAGGACGATATACATGGCCGTGATAAAACCGGCTTTCCCGACCGTCGTGTACTTGATCCCGACCTGCTGCAGGTTGCTCGCGACGGCAAGGAAAAAACCGGTCACGATTCCTCCCTCCAGCAGGATACGTTTTTCGCTTTTCCTCCCGGATACGGGCCTGTCTGCCGAAAAGCTTTTTCCCCGGATCCTGTCCAGAAAGGCAATACAGGGCATCAGCACCAGCGCACCGATCAGGTTCCGGACCGCGTTGAATGTAAACGGGCCGACATAATCCATCCCGACCCGCTGCGCAACAAAGGCAACACCCCAGATCAGGGAAGCCATAAACAGGAACAGTGCGCTCCGGGTACTGTTTGCCTGCCTTTTTTCATTGTTATTCGTCATATCTGTTCCGTACAGCAAAACAGACCCGGACGGGTCTGTCACAGCCAAACCTTTCTGCAGGCGCAAGCCATCTTCCGCCTGATCTGTCCGGCCGCACCGGATCTCCCGACGCGGCGCCTCGCATTACAGCAGAGCCGCAAATTTCTCCTTCTCGCCCAGCACCTTCTCCAGCAGAGGTCTGTAATCCATCTCCGTACGTGAGCGGAGCAGTTCCGTCATCTCACTCACCGGCCCGGCGATCGGAGACAGTGACAGGTTTGCCATCACGCCCTTAAGCGCATGGGCAGCCTCGAAGGCCGCATCCAGATCATCGTTTTCGATCGCTGCCTCCAGTTTTTCAAATCCGCCGTCCGCCAGTCCCATTCCGACCATACGCAGATAAAAGGCTTCGTTATTCATACAGCGGGCAAGTCCTTCTGACGTATCGGCTCCCAGTTCCTCCAGTGCCCTGATCGTAAGCATGCATTACTCCTTTACCAATAATCTGATATAAAACGTAAGCGGCGCGACCTTTCATATACCGGTCCATATGCTTCATATGCGCATGATCGGTGTATGATCTTCCGGTCCCGGCATCATCATATCAGAAACATTTCAGGCTTACAACAGCAAAAAGGTCCGCTGCCGGGCAGCGGACCTTTCAAACTTCTGAAAAAAACAATTATTTGAGGGTAACCTTTGCGCCTTCGCCTTCGAGCTTAGCCTTAAGTTCCTCAGCCTCAGCCTTGGAAGCAGCTTCCTTGACAACCTTCGGAGCGCTGTCAACAACTTCTTTGGCTTCCTTCAGGCCAAGACCGGTAGCCTCACGGACAACCTTGATGACCTTAACCTTGTTCGGGCCAACCTCTGTCAGCTCAACGTCGAACTCGGTCTTTTCTTCAACTTCTTCTGCCGGGCCGGCTGCCGCAACGACGACACCTGCTGCTGCAGATACACCAAACTCCTCTTCACAAGCCTTAACCAGCTCGTTCAGCTCAAGAACGGATAACTCTTTGATCGCCTCAATAAATTCGGCTGTGGTAAGTTTTGCCATTTTATATTCCTCCTGTAATGATAATGATAACTGCGGTCCGCTCCGCATCCGGCAGAGCGCTTCTTAAGCCGCATCGAATGTAATTTGATCCGGGTGCAGCATACACCCTCTCATGGTGCTTATGCTTCCTGCTTCTCCGCCACCTGGCTGAGTACGCGAGCCAGATTTGCGATCGGAGACTGGATGCTTCCAAGCAGTTTTCCGAGCAGTTCTTCTCTGGACGGAACGTTTGCAAGCGCTGTGACACTCTGCTCATCAAAGAACTTGCCTTCCACAACACCGCCGACCAGTTTCAGCGTCTTCACTTTCTTGAAGTACTTGGAAATGATGCGGGCCGGAGCAGTTGCGTCGGTCTTGGAAATCGCGATCGCATTGGGACCTTCAAGAAGATCACAGAGCGGCTCAAACTGGGTGTCCTTGAACGCGAAATTCATCATCGTGTTCTTGTAGACCTTGTAGTGAATGCCGTTCTCACGAAGTTCTTTTCTCATCGCTGTGTCATCCGCAACGTTGATTCCGCTGTATGACACCAGGATAACGGACTCGGCACCTTCCACTGCAGAAGCGATCTCATCAATGACGGGTTTCTTCAGTTCCACTTTTGCCATTACGTTTACCTCCTTTATAATGTATGCTGCCGCAGAGGTATAATGGTATAAAAAAACCTCCAGG
>JAGCAV010000187.1 GCA_017652545.1 Lachnospiraceae bacterium | reverse complement strand
GGCGCTGTTCGGAACGATTATTCTGGCTGTCGCCGTTCTTGTGATCTGGCTGCTTGTGCGCGACACGGGGCGCTCCAGGAAGGAGGTCAGGGAGAAGGAGAGAGCCAGGCTGGAGCTGGAGGCAAAGAACAGGGAACTGGCTGAGAGCCAGAAGGCACTTTCCGACGCGCTGGCGGCTGCTGAATATGCAAACCGCGCCAAGACGGATTTCCTCAACAATATGTCCCATGACATCCGGACACCCATGAACGCCATTGTGGGCTTTACCGCCCTGGCGGCATCCCACATCGACGACAGGGAACAGGTGCAGGACTATCTGAAGAAAATTACCGTTTCCAGCCAGCATCTGCTTTCGCTGATCAACGATGTGCTCGACATGAGCCGTATTGAGAGCGGGAAGGTGACGATCGAGGAGACGGATGTCCATCTGCCCGATGTGATCCATGACCTGAGGACGATCATCCAACCCAATATCAAATCCAAACAGCAGGAACTGTTTATCGATACGCAGGACGTTGTCCATGAAGATATCGTTACCGACAAACTCCGCCTGAATCAGGTGCTGCTGAACATTCTTTCCAACGCGATCAAATTTACCCCTGCAGGCGGCACGATCAGCTTCCGGGTGATCGAGAAACCGTCGCCGACTGCCGGACTGGCGCATTTTGAATTCCGGATCAGGGATAACGGGATCGGCATGAGCGAGGAATTCCAGAAGACCGTCTTTGAAGCCTTCACCCGTGAGCAGACCAGTACGGTCAGCGGCATTCAGGGAACCGGACTGGGTATGGCGATCACAAAGAACATCGTTGACATGATGGGCGGTACGATCAGCCTGAATTCCGAGGAAGGCAGGGGCAGTGAATTCATTGTGAACATCCCCTGCAGGATCAGCAAAGCCATGACAAGGGAGGAACCGCTGCCGGAACTGAAGGGGCTTCGCGCGCTTGTGGCTGACGATGACACCAATACCTGCCTTTCCGTCTGTGCCATGCTCCGGGAGATCGGGATGCGGCCTGACTGGACCAATTACGGAAAGGAAGCGGTCATCCGTGCCAGGGAAGCGCTGGAGCAGGCTGATGGATTCAGTGTGTTTATCATCGACTGGCTGATGCCGGATCAGAACGGCATTGAGACGGTAAGAAAGATCCGCAGGATGATCGGAGACGACGCGCCGATCATTATTCTGACCGCCTACGACTGGGCGGATATCGAGGAGGAAGCTCTGGAAGCGGGCGTGACCGCCTTCTGTTCCAAGCCCCTGTTCATGTCCGAGCTGAGAAAGGTACTCGCACAGCCCTTCAAAGCCCATCAGGATACGCCTGCAGAAGACAAGGGGGCGGCATGGGATTTCACCGGCAGGAGGGTGCTTCTGGCAGAGGATAATGAGATGAACCAGATGATCGCGGAAGCGATCCTGAGTGAGACCGGACTTGCCGTGGAGATTGCCGGTGACGGTGAAGAAGCGGTCGAAAAAATGAAAGCAGCGCCTGCGGGCTGGTATGATATCGTCCTGATGGATATTCAGATGCCGAAAATGAACGGCTATGAAGCTGCGAAACAGATCAGGCAGATGGATGATCAGCGCAAAGCCGGCATTCCGATCGTGGCAGTCACCGCCAATGCCTTTGAGGAAGACCGGAAGATCGCAATGGAGGCCGGAATGGACGGCCATCTTGCCAAACCCTACGACATTCCGGCCATGATGGAAACCCTGAATAAACTGCTGAATGACTGACGCAGGGAACGGGACCTT
>JAGCAV010000186.1 GCA_017652545.1 Lachnospiraceae bacterium | reverse complement strand
GTTCCGGCGGATGAAGGAAAGATCCGGGAACTGTTTCTGGAAATGCTGCGGACGATCTCTCACACGGATGACGTGAAAGGCTATGGGGACGGAGACCTGGACAGGTTCTGGAGCGAAAGCCCGAACCGGATCTATGTGGCGGAAGACGGACCGGTGGTCGCCTTCCTGTCTGTGGAAGTTCACCATGATCCGGTAGACCATATCTATCTGGACGACTTTTCGGTCACAGCGGCTTACCGGAACAAAGGAATCGGCTCAGCGCTGATTCGTACCGCGGAAGCCTACGCAGAGCGAATCGGCAGCCGGGCGGTTCTCCTGCATGTGGAGAAAACCAATGCGCCGGCGATGCGCTTCTATGAGCGGTCGGGGTATGCTGTCTTCCGGGACGACGGAAACAGGCTCCTGCTGAAAAAGGACATAGAGGATCATTTCTGTGAAGCGCTGCGGGAGCAAAATACAGAAAAACTGCTGACCAGTCCCAAGAGTGACCTGCACAATCATTCGACAACGGGATGCCGGCGGTCATGGCTGGCCGAAAGGCTGAAAAAGGACCTGCCGGATCCGCCCGTGCCGCTGGACGGGCTCGAGGGGATGCAGGACTGGTTCCGGTCTTTCCTGAAACCTTTCTGTGACGGACAGGAAGGTGTCATGATCCGCTGGGAAGGCGCGTTCGCAGAAGCCGGACGGAACCATATTGCCAGACTGTGCATGAACTTCGGCGCCGCAGAGATCGACCTGGCGGGTGGAATCGAGACGTTCCGGGAAATGATCGAAGGCTTTCGCCAGGCGTATTGCCCCGATACGGTCTTTGAACCGGAACTGTCCTATACGTCCAACTGTGACATCGGCCTCGAAGCAGGAAAGATCGACGGGTATCTTCAGTCCGGCTGGTTCAGGTCCATCGACGTCTGCGGATTTGAGAACTACCAGCCGGTGGAGGCGTTTCTGCCGCTGTACAGGAAGGCGGAACAGTATGGCCTGGTGAAGAAGATGCACGCCGGGGAGAGCGGCACGGCAGACGACGTCAGGCGGGCGGTGGATGTGCTTGGCCTTTCGGAAGTCCATCACGGGATTGCTGCCAGCACGTCAAAGGAGACGATGCGCTTCCTGGCAGACAATCATATTCAGCTGAACGTCTGCCCGAGCAGCAACGTGATGCTGGGATATGTGAAGGATTACAGGGATCACCCGATCCGGACACTGGTGGAGAACGGGGTCCGGGTGACGATCAACACGGACGACCTGCTGATCTTTGACAGCACCATCGAAAACGAATACCTGAAGCTGTACCGCGCGGGAACCTTAAACGCGGAACAGCTGGATGAGATCAGGCGGGCTGGACTGGGAGAATTGGAGAGAATGTCGGATTAGTTCAGGAGGAGAACCATGGACAACCTGATTGAGAAGATCAAAGAATACATCATGGAAGAATGCCGGAAGTATAAAGAAGCTTCAGAAGACCACTATGATTTCTGGAATGAGCACATCCGTTATGTATATAAAGAAGCTGTTGATCTGGCAAAGAAATACGGCGCGGATGAAACGGTCGTCGCGATAGGAGCCCTGCTGCATGATATTGCGCTGATCGAAAAGGTCGGTACCAGAAAGGACCATCATCTGAACGGAAAGATCCTGAGCGATGAGATCCTGGACCGTTTTTCCTGCTCGCAGGACCTGAAGGACCGGGTCCTTGGATGTGTGCTGAACCACAGGAGTTCAAAATACGCGACGAATATCGAGGAGATCTGCGTCTGTGACGCGGACTGCCTTGCCCATCTGGACAACATCTCTATGCTGTTCAATTCCGCGTTCAACCAGCATGGTGTTTCCCTGAATGAAGTCAGGGACTGGATGAGAGACTCTTTTAAACATGATTATAACGATCTGAGCGACCGCACAAAAGAAGCATTCCGTGACAGGTACATTACCATTCAAAGCGTAGTACTGGGTGATATGCAGGAAGGTAAAACAAGTCAGTATTAAATGGACTGACGGAAAACCCGGATGGGAGGAAACGAAATGAAAAAACTGATTATTCCGTCAAAACTGAACGAAGGCGATACCGTCGCGTTTATTTCCATTTCAGGCGGCCGTGCCGGGGATGAGGACATGATTCCCAGATACCTGCTGGGGAAAAGGAGATTCGAAAAAATCTTTCATGTAAAAGTGGTTGAAACACCACACGCGCTTCGCGGGAGCGGGTACCTTTATGAGCATCCCGAAAAAAGGGCCGAAGACCTGATGTGGGCTTTGAAGAATGACTCTATCAAAGGGATTATCTGTAATCAGGGCGGGGATGATTCCTATCGTGTTCTTCCGTATATCGATCCGAAGGTCATTCATGATCATCCGAAGGTATTTATGGGTTTTTCCGATATTGCTACCTGGATGGCTGTTTTTGCGTATGCAG
>JAGCAV010000185.1 GCA_017652545.1 Lachnospiraceae bacterium | reverse complement strand
CCGGATAGGGATTCCTGAATCAGGAATACACTCAGGCTGATCACTGCTGCGATCAGCAGCAGGCTGATGGAGGAAAAGCCAAGAGAGAAATAACTGATCAGGAGCATCGCTGCAAAAGCTCCCAGCATGATCATGCATGAAAGCGGTTTTTTCTCCATCTTCCGGATCATTTTCACAGCTGTCCCGACGATCAGGATCCCCACTGCGATGCGGATCCCCCTGAAAGCACTGGCAAACCATGTGATTTCAAGAAAGTTGTCCAGGAACATGGAGATCAGATAAATGATCACAAAGGACGGCAGGACAACGCCCAGCGTGGCGGCCAGTGCACCTGCGACCCCTTTCTGTCTGTAACCGACAAAGGTGGCGCAGTTGACAGCTATGGGACCGGGCGTTGATTCTGCGATGACCGTAATGTTCATCATATCGTCGTGGGTGATCCACTGCTTCTCATCGACACATGTATGTTCGATGACAGAGATCATGGCGTATCCGCCCCCAAAGGTGAACAGTCCGATCTTGATAAAAGTCAGAAACAAAGACAGCAACATGATTTCCTCCCGGAAGGGAAAACGGTCAGATATGAATGATCCGCACCGGATCCTCCAGAATATATCCGCCGAGTTCGTCCAGTTTATTTCGGAATGCTTCGCTGCCGAGCAGTCTCAGGAAACATTTGACCTCAGGCATTTCAAGGCTTTCCTGATGCATAACGAAATCATATTCCTCTTCCCCGACCGGGATGAAGTCGAGCCCCATTGCATGCGCTGCGGAATAGACGCCCATTCCGCAGTCTGCTTCCCCGCCTGCAACCTGGGCGGCAACAGCCATATGCGTAGCGGCTTCCGTTTCATATCCGTCGACTTCTTCTTTCGAAATACCGGCCTGACTGAGCTTGAAATCCAGAAGTACACGTGTGCCTGCACCTCTCTGGCGGTTTACAAAGCGTACCCTGGTCAGGTCTTCTATACTGCGGATTCCGAGCGGATTGCCCGGCGCGACAATGAATCCCTGTATTCTTCTGACTGCTTTGACCAGGACCATGTTTTCCCCCGGAAAGATGGAGCGGATATAGGATTCATTGTATATTCCGGTCTTTTCATCCAGAAGATGAGAGGGCGTGATATGGGCTTCGCCTCTTTTCAGCGCCATCAGACCTCCCAGGCTTCCGATATGAGTGCTTGAGAGCCTTACGCCTTCCGGTTCCCCCGACATAAGATCGGAGATGATGTCAAGCAGCAGATCATGGCTGCCGATGCAGACCAGTGTGTGATCGATCTCCTCCGCGGTGCCAAGAAGGTTGACGGAAACGGTCTCACCGGCCTCATATCCTTCCTTTTCCTGCGGGATAATGCAGAACCCGTCCGCCCTGACCATGCTCATGGCAGCGCCTGCACCTCTTGCGAGAGGCGCGCAGACATATCTTCCGCCGACCCGTCCGACCCTGACCCGCACATACTCTGTGTGTTTCAGCGATGAAACCAGCCTTTTTGACAGTACAGCCTGAATGGTTCTGGTTTCAGATTCCTTTCGCCCGGTATAAGCATCAAGCAGGGGATAGACAAACGTTTCCATCGCCAGATAAGCGGATACCGGATATCCGGGGATGCCGATGACCGGTTTGTGGCAGGATCTGGCCAGGATGACCGGCTTGCCCGGTTTCATGGCGACCCCGTGAACAAACACTTCCCCGAGCTCTCTCAGGATATGGACCGTATAATCCTCCGTTCCGGCGCTCGATCCGGCGTTGACAATGACGATATCATTTTCGTCCAGTGCCTTCTGAACGCTCTCCCTGATCGCATCGCGGTCGTCCCTGACGATGTCATACCGCACCGGGATGCCGCCGTTCTCACGGATCATCGCTTCGAACATACGGGAATTCGACTCTATGATTTCCCCTTCTTTTGGGTTGTCATTCGGTTCGACGATTTCCGTTCCTGTCGGGATAATTCCTACGCGCGGCTGCGAAAAGACTGCAATCTCCGTGACTCCGCCGGACAGCAGTACGCCGATGTCGATCGGACGGATCCGGTGATATCCGGTCAGGATCATTTCGCCGGCGATGATGTCTTCACCGATGGGACGCACATGCTGCCAGGCCGGGGCAGAAGAGCGGATCAGGATTCCGTCGGGGGTTTCCTGCAGATCCTCAGCCATGATAACAGCGTCATACGGCTTTCGGATCGGATCCCCTGTATCGACCACGATGTAATCCTGTTCCGGCTTAAGCAGCACGGGCGATGCTTCGCAGGCCCAGTCTGTCCGGGAGGAAATCACTGCGATTCCGTCCATTGCAGCGGAATTGTACAGCGGGGACGAAAATCTGGCGTAAACAGCTTCAGCCGTGATCCGGCCAAGGGCATCCGTGACCCTGATCGTTTCCGAACGGGGACGGATGTCATCGCGAATTGCCTCCAGATAGGTTTTTTTTGCCTGTTCTACGGGTATCGTAGTCAGATATAGGTTTCTTGGCATAATCTGCCTCCTCACTTCCAAAGACGGATGTCCACCAGATCTCCGGCTCTGACACCCTCCTGATTCTCACTCATCTCAAAATATCCGTCAGCCCGGCTCATCGGCGAGATCATTCCGGATTTCGCAAATAAAGGTACCGCTTCGACGATACCGGTCCCTGTCAGTCTGACCAGCTGGAAGGTACGTCTGCCCGGAGCCGACTGGACGTTGGCGGTAATCCTGGCACGTACCGTATATTCTTCGGTTTGTCCCGTCAGATCATGCCAGATCCGGATCAGAATCTGTTCAAAGACCATCAGGGCTGCGGCCGGATGTCCCGGGAGTCCGATCAGCAGCGTCCGGCTTTTCTGATCAAACCCCGTAATTGTAGGCTTTCCGGGCTTCGCCGCAATGCCGTGCGTGATGACGCCGCAGTCTGCGACTGCTGCAATCAGGTCCGACGACATGTCTTTTTTCCCTTTTGAACTTCCGCCGGAGATCACGATGATGTCACTGTCCTGTTTTGCATCCTCAAGCGCCTTCAGGATGGTTTTCTCATCGTCTTTCACGGCAACGGTCCGCCTGATGCCAAACCCCTCCCGCAGACTGCGTGCGGCAATGGTGTATGAGTTGACATCACGGATCTGGCCGGGACCGGGATTCTGGTCAGGCGGCACCAGTTCGTCGCCGGTCGAGATGACGGTCAGATTCCAGGGAACGAAGACAGGCACAGATGTGATCCCTGCAGCCGCCATGGTTCCGATATCCTGTGCATGCAGGATGCGTCCTGCAGTGAAAAGGTTCTGTCCAGCCTGTATGTCCTCCCCGGGCTGCACGATGTTCTCCCCGGGGGAAGCCGGCCTGGAAACGGCAAGCATGTCCGCGCCGAAGGTTTCGCAGTATTCGATCATGACAACAGCATCCGCACCGTCCGGAACAGCGCCCCCGGTCGGGACGTATACACAGGAGCCCGGGGTGACTGACAGTGCGGAGGAATCCGTACCCAGAACCACTTCTCCTGCAATACGGAGAAAGGTCGGAAGCATGTCTGAAGCCGCTCCGATGTCAGCGCTGCGGACAGCATATCCGTCCACGGTTGATCTTCTGTACGGCGGGATGTTTTCGGAAGACCCCAGATCTGAAGCGAGGATCCTTCCTGCAGCCCGGAGCAGGCCGACCGTTTCAATCTCCGGAGAAATGAAATGGCAGTACGTCTTCAGTTTTTCTCTTGCCGTACCAATCGTATCCACGTTGAGGAGCTTCATTTTACAATTCTTCCCTTCTCCATAAAATGGGTTACATCAAAGATAGAATTCATTCTGTCCCATTGGTGACTGACGATCAGCCATGTAGATCCGTCCTCTTTGTGACGTTCCAGGAGGATCTCCTTAAAGACCGCTTCGCTTTCGGGATCCAGATTGGAAAGCGTTTCGTCCAGCAGAATCATGGAAGGGTGGAACACGATCGCCCGCAGGAAGGACAGTTTCTGGCGTTCTCCGCTGGAGAGACTGCCTGCATACTGCTGTTTCTGTTTCAGGAGCCCTGTCCGTTCCAGGAGACGGTCGATCTCTGCCTGATCGATCCTGGCGCCTCTTATTTTCAGGGGATAGATGATATTTTCGTAAACGCTGGTATGCATCAGATAGGGTCTCTGACTGGTCATGGTGATGTCTGAGGGCTTAAGACCCTCCAGGTCGATCGTCCCGGAATCCGGCCGGATGACCCCGATGATCAGCTTCAGAAGCGTCGTTTTGCCGCAGCCGTTGGGACCGACCAGTCCGTGTATTCTGCCGTTTTCGATATGCATATCCTGGATATACAGTTCCATGCTTCCTGTTTTTTTGCGAAGCTCAGTAATTCTCATCCCGGATCTGTTCCTTTCTCAAATGGTCTCCGAGTGTCTGCAGAATAAAAGCAATGACGAGCAGCAGCAGTCCAAGTCCAATCCCCTCCGAATAAATGCCCTGGCTTTTGAGAAGTGAGATCATGGTTGTCATTGTTCTGGTATGTCCCTTTATATTTCCTCCGATCAGCATTACGGATCCGACTTCGCTGATTGCTCTGCCGAATCCGGCTATGATGCAGAAATATAATTCATTTCTCAGTTCGCTCAGGATCAGCCGGCTGGTCTGTTTTTCATTTGCGCCCATTGTTTTCGCGAATGCCCGGATCGCCGGCACCGTGCTGTCGGCATACGAGAAGACCATGCCGCTTATGATCGGCGTGATGATCAGGACCTGTGCGAGGATCATTCCCTTGACCGTAAAAAGAAGCGACAGAGGGCCGAGAAGCCCTCCGCGCATTGTAAGCAGATAAACAAGCAGTCCCATTACGACCGGAGGGACTCCCAT
>JAGCAV010000016.1 GCA_017652545.1 Lachnospiraceae bacterium | reverse complement strand
TGCTTCCGAAGTCCATCATGTACTTCAGCACCTTCATGCTCTGGGTCATCCGCTGTTCCCTGGGTGTCATGTCAAAAATGCTGATCTGTTCCACTGTCATCAGAAAGCACCTCCATACCATGTCTGCATCCAGCTCACATGAGTGTTGACCATCGGATAGCTGACATCCGGCTTCCACAGCGGCTCATCAAACTGCCCCATCAGTGTCAGCACCGTGAACACCAGCAGCCCCAGCACGATCAGCGCAATCACAAATGTCAGAACTTTACTTTCAGGCTCTCGTGTGATATAATTCTTATAGTTTCTCATGTCAGAAACGCCTTTCTGCCCCTTTCGGGCAACCTCGCCGCCTGATGCGCTCTCATCAGACGGCTTTCTTTTTGCTCTCTTTCCATGCCTGATAGGCTTTTTCGTTTTCAGGGTTTTCATAAAATGCCCTGCAATCTGTCAATAGCATCCCAGCCGTCTTCTGGTAGTTCGGTTTCACTTCGCACCTCTCCAGGATCACCGGCATATCTTTCATGTCTCTTTCCCCCTTCCCGTGTGCATTCGTGATCCTGGCGGATGATCATTCCGTATAGCAGGCAGTTCACGCTTCCCGCCGCGTACCTCCGCCCCTCCGGGCAGTTCTTGCAGATCACTTCTCGCACCTGTGCGGCCTGTAGGCCGGTTCCGCCAGCAGATCTTCAATCTTCTTCAGGTCTGCTTCCCTTCCGCGGACCTTCGTTCCGTCATGCCGGATGAACTTCTCGCCCTGTTCCTCCGCCACAACCCACACCGGGTCAGCGTCTACCAGGAAGTTCCTGTATACCTTCTCACTGATCACCGCGATGGGCTTCCCGCACTTCCTGCACAGTCTGAACGCGTCTTTTTCCTTCATGTCATCTTCCGCCTTTCTTCTGATGTCTCGGCATGTTCAGGTATCTTCTCGGTCCCGGCTGCTTGATCCGGCGGTCATAGACCACTGTGTTCCCGTCCGGGAAGGATAACCGGATTGTGTCCGGGTACATGCTGTCCGGTCTGTCATAGTGAACCGCTGGCTCCGGCAGCGGTGACTGTCTTTCTTCTCCCGGTCTGTTTGAACGAATCGGCGGAAGCCCTTTTCCAGCTCTCAAGTCTTCCAAAAGCCTTCTATCTTCCTCCGGATCTGACGGAATGTATCTTATGTGTGACATGCTTTCACCTCCATCAGCTCATCCATGCTGATCTGATCCGATGTAAGGAACAGGCTTCCGCAGGGTGATCTCTTCAGCATCAGCCCGCGCTTGAGATTTCCCTTCATGCTGTCCTTTTCGCTCATTCCCATGCCGATGTTGTATGTGATCTCCGGCATCCTGACCACCTCACCGCTTTCATCAATGATTTCCTTGATTTCGATGCCGATCTTCAGGCTTACCGCGCCTTTGTTGATCTTTGTGCTGATCATCCTGTTGATCAGGATCTTCAGTGCCGCGTCCAGGTTGTTCCGTGTTTCTTCAAACAGTTCCCCGCTGATTGTCAGCTCCTGCGGTTTCATGCCTTGCCTCCTTAAAACATCTTGTCCCATTCTTTCATGTGCCAGGGTCTTATCGGTTCCACAACCTCGCCCGTTATCCAGTGGATATGCTCCGCATACCAATCAATGTCCCTCGGTTCTCCCTCATGGCCTACCGTGTCCGCCCATGGCGGGCGCTCCTGGAATTCTTCATTCCTGGCTTCCACGAACCACGCCCTACAACAGTCCACGCCTTTCGGATGGTATGCCAGCACCGTCCGGTAAAAATGCCATTTGTAATGTCCGTCCCGGAAAAGGTTCTGCGCGATGATCACCACAGATCCTTCCGGGTATTCCATGTTCCTCATCTTCTGGTAATCAGCGCGGTTGTACTTTTCGTCCAGCCTGGCCTTTATC
>JAGCAV010000184.1 GCA_017652545.1 Lachnospiraceae bacterium | reverse complement strand
TAGTAATTATCCGCAACGGTCATGTCCGGCAGTTTTTCTCCGTTGGAAAAATGATCGATCGTGAGGACATTGCCGCCGTCACTGAGAGCGACCCATTTCGTGGGATCCTCAATTTCTTTCCAGTTCTCGTTCGGAAGTTCTATGGAAAGCACTCCGTCCGATGTCGTAAAGGTTTCCGCCGCTGCCGGCACAGACAGACACGCGGCTAACGATAACGCTAATACTGCAAGCACTGTTTTTTTCATCTTTATCTGTTTTCCCTTCTTTCATATTCAGTAAAATTCACGCTGTGCGGCATCTCCCCGTTTCGTCATCTGCTTCTCTTTATTCACGTTACAGGTCATTGTCAGGCACAGGCTTTTCTATCGGAGTCATGCGGCTGTGGACAGTGATTCCTCTGCACCCGGAAGCCCGGTTTTCACCACCCCTTCACCGTAGATGGTCTTCCAGTCGTCCGCCATCGAGATGGCCGTCCAGCCCTGCTTTTCCACTTCGCTATAGTAGTCGGCAGCCTTTTCATCGCTGCCGTATTCCCGTTCGGTATCGTCACACACCACGAAAAATCCCATGCCGTTGTGTCTGGTATTGCCCTCGGCATAGTTGAGCATCGAGTAATCACCGCTGCTGTTGCCGAATGCGAGTACAGGCTGTCTGCCGATCTCACGGGCGATGGCAGCCGATTTGCCTGATTTGCCGCATTCCACTTCATCAAGCGGTGCGCCAAGCAGAATGATCTCCTCTTTGCCCATGTTGTATTCGTCAGCAGCCGCATCCCCTTTTCCGGAAGCGACATAAGGCACGTCCGTCGCGATTACATGATCGTACGGGATATCAAACTGTTCCACAAGTGCCCGGACCACCTCGCGTTCACAGGCGGAGACCATCCATACGTCGAACCCTTTGTCCTTCAGGTAAACAATCACCTCGATCATGGGCATGTAAAACGACTCGTTGTAGGTCATGCCTTCAAAACCCACGGCATCCGTATTTTTGGCGAAACTGACCACATAGGAGCGGAACTCCTCGGGCGTCATGCCGGCGAACGCTGATGCGACAAGATCATCTTTGGTGAGGCCTTCGGGCGCGAAAGTCACTCCCTCAGAATAGGCGTGATCGCGTACCTGCTGCATGGCATTGATCTCCTCTTCCGCCGCATCGTACGCCGGGTCATCGAGCACACGGTACATCGTCAGACAATAGTCGACGTAGACCGGCGCTTTTTCACAGAGTATGGTGCCATCCATGTCAAAGGTGGCTATGCGTTCTGCCGGTTCAAGATAATCCGGCCCTGACTCGTCTGTGGATGCGGAAACAAATGCAATCAGTTCACGCAGGGATGTGCTCCCGGGATTCCAGGAAGGAAAATATACTGTCTCATTCAGGGCAATATAAGTTTCCTCATCCATAATACCGGAAGCTTCCAGTCCGTTCTCCTGCTGAAATGCCCGGACAGCTCCTTCTGTTTTCACGCCGAATATCCCGTCTGCGCCTCCGTCCAGACAGCCCAGAGTAATGAGCATTTCCTGAACTTCCCGGACATGATCGCCCCTGCTTCCGTTCTTCAGTGCCTCCATCGCACAGCAGCTGACTGCTATGGAGAGTATGGTCATAACGCAGATTACAGCAGAAAATATCTTTTTCATTTGTCGTCCTCCTCAGTAGATTCGTAATTTCCTTTATTTCAGTTCATGAAGATATTCCGCAAAATCATCACGCTGCTTCAATTTTCATGAGGTTCTTTGGGGCTTTTTTCACTGCAAGCGAATTGACCATGAGCGCCAGGACAAGAAAGACCAGCGAAGCTGCCGCACATATGATCAGGACGATCCTTCTGATCTGCGGTTCGTTCAGCATCGGCGCAAAGTTTACAGCGATGAAAAACCCAATCAGCGCAATCACCCCGATTATGATCATGATCAGATTGATTATGCCCAGTTTTCTGGAGAACTCAGCTTCACTGTCCCAGTTGAAACGGGGATTTTTTGAGTTCTTCAGAAGCATGAGGCTGATCCAGAACAGATTAAGAAAGAAACAGAAACATGCGCCTGCAAGAACCGTCCAGCTGTTTCCGACGGAAATGAATCCTGCCGCAACACAGACGATGCCCAAAACAACCACATAAAGCACGCTTCCGAGCGAGCAGACCAGCAGGGAAAAATTGCGTTTGCTCTTATAATAGTCCGCAAGGTCAAGCGGCAGGGCGCGAAGTGCGGCAAAGCTGCTGCCCTCACGCGAAAACGCGGTCCCCGGCAGAATATTGAAGCCGCAGGAAAAGCACGATGCCATCATCGCAAAGGACATGGCGGCAAGCAGAGCCGGTATGGTATCAAGTGGCAGCGCAACGTCCCCGAAAATGTCGCTGTTTCTGAAAAGAAACGGCAGTGCAAAAAGCACCGGCCAGAAAAAACTCATGACAAATCCGTAGATCATATAAGCGGGGTTTCTCCGTGCGCTCTTTGCCTCATAGGCAGTCAGGGCTTTCAGCGCGCTCCTCTTTTTTCCTCCGTGGAGTGCGGCTTTTGACACACCCTTACTCCTGGTCCCTGTATTCTGCATGGAAAGCGCAGTGTTGAAATAGAAGGCTCTGACGGCAAGCACCGTCAGCCCGATCACGGCAAGCGTGACCGCAAAGCTGATCAGCAGTCCGGGAATGCTTCCGTCAAACATGAATCTGGTCATGAAGGAAATATTGGGAAACGCCCCCGACACAGAGGAGAGTGCATTGACCGCTGCCGTCGCCTTTTCGGAACCTCCGCTGTCAAGCATGCTGTAAAAGATAATATAGGCGATGGTAAGCCCGAATGTGAATATCCCGCCCAGCGCCACGGTCAGGTTGCGGCTTCGGAGCACGCGGAACACACGAAAAAGGATCACGATCAGCAGTGCGGCGACGGAAATACCCGTAACAGGGATCAGAATACTGGACAGTACCGTTCCGATGACAAACGATACGCCCTCTCCTGCGCGGATGCCGTATCCCAGACACACCGAATTCAAAATGACAACGCTCAGCATCACCGGAAAATAAGAAGCGACGACAAGCTTCGCCATTACGATCTGGGCTGCGGAAAAAGGCATCGGCAGGAGCAGCCCAAGATCATCCGCCATGTAAAGAACTGTCACGATATCTTTGATCGCGAGCACAAAACTCAGAATCAGAAAGACCAGCATCAGCACCTGCGCCAGACCTTTGACCCCGATGAACCCTGCGACATACGGCTGGACCAGATAAACGCCCGCAAAGACCGCTCCGGTCACAATAAGCAGTCCGCAGTACATCAGGATCCGCGCCGCTTTGGGCGAGATCAGTGCGTCTTTGTCACCGATGACACCTTTCCCGCTGCATTTTCGCAGAACGACAATAAGCTTCCATACTTTCGAGAAGCTCCCTGCCGGTTTTTTATTCTTCCTCTCTATCATTTCACATTCCTGCATGTATTTTTAACAATAAAATAACACACTACCAGCACGCCGATCGTACAAAGAAGGATGATCCTGTAAAGGGTCAGATCGATCACATTAAGCATCCTTAACACTGAAAGAACGGCAACGACTACCCCGCTGACGATATTCATAACAGCAGAAAGAAGCTTGTATCTCCTGATGCCCTCCGCCGAGTATCCGCGCAGCGTCGCTTCTTCTTTCGCCCCCAGCCTTCCGGTCATGAGAATCGTGATCCCTCTGTAAATGCAGTAAATACCGACTAAAACAAACACGATCTGTCCATACTGACTAAAACCTGAATTCATAACCGCTGTAAACCTCCTTTACTCTTTTTTATCCGTTAATTCCATAAAAATATTCTCGAGCGACGCCTGGGTTTTGTGTGTCTCTTTCAGGTCGTCCAGGGTACCCATATACAGCAGTTCACCGTTTTTGATGATACAGATCTCATCACACAGCTTTTCCGCCACTTCAAGGACATGTGTGGAGAAGAACACCGACTTTCCTTTTTCGGCATGCTCGCGCATCATCTTTTTCAGTTCGAATGCCGACTGCGGGTCAAGACCGGTCATCGGTTCATCCAGGATCCAGACCGACGGGTCATGGATCAGCGCCCCCATGATCATGATCTTCTGACGCATGCCGTGTGAGTAGGACAGAATCTGATTGTTCAGCGAATCGTAGATCTCAAAACGCTTCGCGTATGACTCAATGAAACCGCCTCTGCCTTCCATGGGGGTATCATAAACATCTGCCATGAAGTTCAGGTACTCGATTCCGGTCAGTCGTAAAAAATGATCGGGACTGTCAGATACATACCCAAACTGATACTTGGCTTCCTGCGCATCTTTTACGACATCGATCCCGTTGATCATGATCGTTCCGTCCGTCGGTCTGATCACACCGGTGATCGCTTTGATCGTAGTGGATTTTCCCGCGCCGTTATGGCCGATAAACCCTGTAATGGCACCGTCCTTAGCCGTAAATGAGATATTCTTTACTACATCGCGGTCACCATACCTTTTGGTGAAGTTCTGTACAACAATCAAAACAACTTCCTCCTTTTCCGGTTCTGCTGTGAAACGGCCGGGTTTCACCGGTGTTGTCCTCAGAAAATCTCTATAGTGAATTTTGCAGAAAACAGCATATCTGTCAAGTAGGTTTTTTTTAACAGGCATTCCCAAAATCATCCGGACGTATTATGATGTTATCGGCAGAATCAGACAACCGGTCTGGTTAACGTGAAGTTCAAAGGAGGTTCTTTATGAAAAAAATGATTCGCCTGCTGCTGACTGTCGTACTTGCAGGCACGATCGGAATAATCCCGGCGTCTGCCGCTTTTGCGGAAGAATCCGGCACAGCGGAAGCTGCCGCCTGGTCAGCCGAAGAGGAATGGGCGCAGACGCTTGAAAAAATCGGGGTGGAAGCTGCGTGGCCGGAAGCATTCCGGACCATGAACGGTGCGGTCCGGGCTTTCATGATGGGAGACCTGGGAATGGGCGCCGGGGTATACCTGGTGCGTTTTGATTACTACGCAATGCCATCAGAGGAATACCTTTCGATCCGGGCAAAGAATCCTGCAGACCTGACAGACCAGGAGAAAAAAGCTCTGGATGAGGCGGAAATCACCACCGCATTTCTTTTTGCGGCGCGCGGCAGCCGCAGCTTTGAAGAGGTCTGGGAGATCGTGGCGGGAAACAGTACGCCGGCCGGCGTGACAGATCTCGGAACGGCTGAAGATGTCCGTTTCTATTATCTGCCGTCGTTCAGCCGGGACGTCCGTGATGCGCTCGGGTCTGAATACAGGGATGAATACGAACAGCTCGGGCCGGAGCTGGAAGCCGTATTGGAAAACGCTTCCTACAGCATTCCGGAAAACAGCGGAAGCGGGCTCGTCGGTCAGACCCTTCAGTTCTCCACAACAGACCTTGACGGCAATCTGGTGAACAGCGAAACGCTTTTCTCCGGTCACAGGATCACCATGATCAATGTCTGGGCTACCTGGTGCGGACCGTGCGTCGCCGAGATGCCGCAGCTGCAGCGCATCAGCGAGGAGTATCAGGATAAGGACTGCCAGGTGGTGGGACTTCTGCAGGACGGGGAAGTGCCCGGGGCGCCGGAGAAAGCCCGTTCTATTATGGAGGAAAACGGGACGGACTATCCCGTGCTGATGCCTTTGTGGCGCATGCAGGATCTGCTTCAGCTGCAGGCTTTTCCGACGACATTCTTTGTGGACAGCACGGGCACGATTCTGACGGAACCGGTGATCGGCGCGTATACCGATCTTTACAGGGAGACGCTGGACATGCTCACCGGTCAGTCTGCCGCTTCACAGGGGAATTCCGAGAATTCCTGATTGCCATTTACTGCAACTTGAATTAAAATATAGAAGAGTTTACGGTAGAAGTGCCTGCCGGAATGTAAGGGTTAAATGAGAGGAGACCAGTTATGAAAGAGAACTTTGTTAATGAACTGTTTTCACTTGAAGGAAAGGTTGCCCTGGTCACCGGCGCCGGCCGCGGAATCGGCCAGGTGATCGCACGGGACCTCGCCAGAGCAGGCGCGGATATCGCTATTTTCTCGCGCTCGGGTGCCGCGGATACCGTCAAGCTGATCGAGAGCGAAGGCGGAAAAGCACTTGACATTATCGCGGACTGCACGAAAGAGGACCAGGTGAAGGCCGGACTGCAGAAGATCGTCGAAGTGTACGGCCATATCGATGTTGTAGTCAATAACGCAGGTGTCTGCTATCATAAGGACATTTTTGAGGCGACGGTCGAAGAGTTCAGGCAGGTCCTTGACATCAACCTTACCGGCGAATATATCGTCTCAAGGGAAGCCGCCCGCATCATGATCGAGAAAAAGATCGAAGGCAGCGTAATCAACATCGCTTCCATGTCCGCCTATATCGCCAATGTACCGCAGAAGCAGGTTGCCTACAACGCTTCCAAAGCCGGCGTCATCCATATGACGAAGAGTCTGGCGGTCGAACTGGTGGATTACAACATCCGCTTCAATTCCATCAGCCCGGGCTATGTTGCCACGCCGATGTCCATTGATCCGGACTTTGTCGAGCCCGAACTGCTGGCCGCATGGGAGCCGCTGTTCCCGATGCACCGCATGGCAAAACCCGAAGAGCTGGTCGGCGCTGTCATCTGGCTGGCATCCGATGCCTCAAAGTATGCAAACGGCACGGACATCCTGATCGACGGCCTGTATACAGCAGTATAAGCGGTATCATTCAGACTTTAAAGCGGCTGCACCGGGTGCAAAGTGCAGCCGCATGAAGTATAAAAAACCAGAAATGAGGTGAAGAACTTGGCTGAAAACTACATACTGGAGTGCTCCGGCATTTCCAAGGCTTTCGGCGGCACACAGGCCCTGAAGGATGTTCAGCTTCGGGTCCGCCCCGGTGAGGTACACGCTCTTCTGGGTGAAAACGGCGCAGGCAAATCCACACTGATGAAGATCGTGATCGGCCTGTACCACCAGGACAGCGGAACCATGGTTTTTGACGGGAAGCCTTACCAGGCAAAAGGACCGGTTGACGCGATCAAAAGCGGCATCTCGATGATTCATCAGGAACTGAATCCCGAACCGCACCTTACGATCGCAGAGAGCATCTTTCTGAAACGGGAGGATACCAGGGGTATCTTTCTGAACAAGCGCAAGCAGAACGAAAGAACGCAGAAGATTCTGGATGATTTCGGATTTCCGTATCCGGCGACCACGCTGATCAGGGATCTGAAGCTTGCGGACGTTCAGATGGTCGAGATCATCCGTGCTGTATCCACCAACGCAAAGATGATCATCATGGATGAGCCCACTTCCTCTCTCGACGAGCAGGAGACACAGCATCTTTTCCGGGTGATCCGCGATCTGAAGGAGCAAGGCGTCGCAATCATCTATATCTCGCACCGTATGGCGGAGATCTATGAGATCTGCGATACCGTTTCCGTTTTCCGTGACGGCCAGTACATCGGTACGAACGCGCTGAAGGACGTGACGAATGACGACCTGATCGCCATGATGGTCGGACGCAGGGTCGAGAACCAGTTCCCGAAGGTGGACTGCCCGATCGGCGATGTCGTGTTCAAGGCAGAGAACCTTTGCGGAAACGGATTTGAGAATATCAGCTTTGAGGTTCATGCAGGTGAGATCCTCGGCGTGTCCGGTCTGGTCGGCTCCGGACGAAGCGAGACCATGCGTGCCATTTTCGGTATCGATGAACTCGATTCCGGAAAGATGTATCTGAACGGCAAGGAGTTTATCCGGAAACATGCGAGCGATTCCATACGCCAGGGTGTATGTATGGTCAACGAGGACCGTAAGAATTTCGGTCTGTGCCTGTTCCGTTCGATCCGGGAAAACACATCTCTTCCAAGCCTTCCGGAACACCAGAAAGGACTGCTCCTGAATCAGTCAAAAGAGAAAAAGGAAGTGGAGGATGTATCCAAAACGCTGCTTCTGAAGGCAGCCAGCATCGAGCATAATGCATACTCTCTTTCCGGCGGAAACCAGCAGAAAGTGGTTATCGCGAAATGGATCATGGCGTCACCGAAACTCCTGATCATGGACGAGCCTACCAGAGGCGTGGATGTCGGCGCCAAGGCAGAGATCTATACCCTGATGAGCAAGTTTGCCGCGGAGGGCATGGCGATCATTATGATCTCATCGGAACTGCCGGAGATCATGGGCATGAGCGATCGCGTGATCGTCTATCATGAGGGACATATCACCGGAGAGTATTTCAGAAAAGACATCTTAAGCGGCGAAGTTACTCAGGAAGTCATCCTGAGCAGCGCATTCGGCGTATCATAAGGAGGATTTGACTATGGCTTCTACACCTCAAACAAAGCGGGCCGCTTCCAATCAGGACAGGGTGCGTGCTCTGCTCGGGCAGTATGGTATCGGTATCGTGCTGATCATCATGATGATCGTGATCGCAATCATGGAACCGCGTTTCCTGACGCCCGGAAATATCATTAATGTCGCGACACAGATCTCCATCAACGGCCTGCTGTGCTACGGCCTCTGCCTGGCGATTACCACAGGCGGTATTGACCTGACCGTCGGTGCCCAGCTCGCGCTGACCAGCTGTATCATCGGAACCACCATGGGAAAACTCGGCTGGCCCGCATTTCTCTGCATTCTTGCAGGTATCGGCGTTGCAACGGCATTCGGTTTTGTGGACGGTCTTCTGATCGCTAAATTCAACATGTTCCCGTTCGTTGTCACGCTGTCCATGCAGCTGGTCATCCGCGGACTTTCCCAGGTCATCACCGGCGGCCAGGCGATCATGCTGACCAATGAATGGTTTACCGGAATCTATTCCAACAAGCTGCTCGGCATTCCGATGCCGATCATCATCTTCCTGGTGGTGACGGTCATCATTTATCTGATGCTGCACTGGACGAAGTTCGGACGTTATATCTTCGCGGTCGGCGGCAATGTGAATGCTGCGATCGCATCCGGTGTTTCCCGTTTCTGGGTCATTGTCGGCGTTTACACCATCTCCGGACTTATGG
>JAGCAV010000183.1 GCA_017652545.1 Lachnospiraceae bacterium | reverse complement strand
TTCTGATCCTCCGCCCCTCCGACTTTCTTATCCGGCGGATTCATCGTGTCATAGTATTCACCCCGGGCCAGTACCTGGCTCCCGTAAGGTTCCGGCAGCGGAGGAAGGTTGAACACTTCCCGCGCCTCATTCTTTGTGATCATGCCCCTGTCACCCAGACCGCTTACAAATGACAGCTTGTCGGCGTTGCTCATGTACTGAAGCCGGTTTGAGCTGAAGAAGATCTGGTTTCCGAACCCCATCCGCTCATTATCCGTGTAGGTCATGCCGCTCATAACCTCACTCAGCTGGATGGCGAACCATTCCGTGAATCCTTCATAGAACGCCAGCCATTTCTCACTGTCCGCCTTGTTCTGTATGATTTCTTCATTCGTGCCGTAGTAATCAAATACGTTTGTGCGGATGTGCGCCTGCTGTTCCTTGTCCACGGTATAGCCGCCCGGCTTCATTTCGTGGATCTCTTCATAGGTGTTGGGGAAAAGCAGAACACCTCCGGCTGTTTCCTTTTTGCCGAAGGTGAACTTATTGAACCGCTGCATTTCACTGCCCAGGTCTTCATCACTGGCGAAGTTGTCATTCTTCGCCCAGAACCTGTAGCTGTTGCCGTTCTTGATGCCTTCTGTGATGCCCTGCCGCTGGATGCTGATCAGGTCCAGCACCGGGCGCATGGCCTCATTGTTTTCACCGAACAGCTCACTTTTATACTGGAACCGTGTCAGGATACCGACCTCCGCCAGCCTTTCAGCCCGGCGCTTGTTGTTCGGCAGGATGAACCTGATCCACGGCTCATTGTCGAATTCGATCAGTTCCCAGCTGTCCGGCACGATGTTGATCACACCCGTCTGCGTCCCGTCATCGGCCCGTGTCTTCACCAGGAAGGCGTTATTCCTCACGCCCAGCACCGTGGCCGTCTGGTACAGGAACTGGCTCCACTCATTGAACCTGTTCGGCTTCACCTTCAGCCGCCTTGTCAGCTCCGGCAGTGCCGCGCCCTTGATCACCGGCTTCAGCTTCGCCGCGTTCCGTCCCCATGCGTCCAGGCTGGCCCGGATCAGATCCGCTTCATAGATCGAACCGGCGAACGTTGTCCATGCCGGCGTGTATCCTTCCAGCATCCTGAACAGCTTCGCGTTCTTCAGCGCAACCGGCTGTTCCCGCCGTCCGAAGATCTTTTCAAACATTCCCATTCATCAATCACCCCTCCGCCTCGGCGGTCTTAACCTTCCGTTTGTTCTGAAGCCGTGAACCCAGCTTGTCCCACTTGAATACCCGCATGGCCATCGCGTCCAGCAGCATCGCCACACCGTCAACGTGCGCCTTGTTGCTGATCTTCACCAGCATCTTGCGCGGATGCGCCCGGTCTTCCCCGCTTTCCATCTTCATGGCCGCGTCCGCAAGGTGGATCTTCAGCAGGTCATTGTCATCCATGTCCCGGATCTTGCCTTCCCGCAGCAGGCCCTCAAACTGATCCGCCACATTGGAAAGGTTGAATCCCTGTGTTACGCTGTCAGTCTTGAAGTGCTTTTCCGTCAGCTTCTGGTTCAGTTCCATCGCTGACCATCTGTCATATCCCACCATCAGCGGATATATCTTGTATTTCCTCACCAGGTCCAAGAACCAGTTAAACACATCTTTATAGTCCACGAACTCATCACCGCTTAGTGTCAGGA
>JAGCAV010000182.1 GCA_017652545.1 Lachnospiraceae bacterium | reverse complement strand
TTACCATTTAACGAACTAAGAAATCCGCCTGGATCAGCTCCTGGCGGTTCTGCTTTTTATTCATTCCGGAGGTGATAGGATGAGCTGGATGGGCTATGCGGCGATCGGTGTGATGGCTGCATTCGCGGTTCTCTTCGGTGTTGTCATCATCGTGTCATATCTTGAAGGGTGGCGGTGGAGGAAATGAACAGCGCGGATTATGTGGACGCCCTGGTGATCAGGTGGAAGGACGAAGGCAAGGATCCGGCATGGATCGTCTGGAACGCCGCGCTGGCCTGCGAGGGCTGGGCGTATGTGTTCGGCGCGTGGGGCGCGTACTGCACCGTGTCGGAGCGGAAAAAGCGCTACAGCGACACGCACCCGACCATCAAGACGAAGTGCAAGGCGTTCGACGGCGGCACCTGCACCGGCTGCCAGTGGTACCCGGACGGAAAGCGCACCCGGTGCTTCGACTGCCGGGGCTTCACGGACTGGTGCCTACTGCGGGTCGGCGTGGATCTGGTCGGCGAGGGTGCGACCAGCCAGTGGAACACCTCCGCCAACTGGGAAAGCAAAGGAACGATCGACACCATGCCGGCGGATACGCTGGTCTGTCTGTTTGTAAAAAACGGAAACAAAATGTCACACACGGGTTTCGGGTACAACAACGAAACGGTGGAGTGCAGTTCCGGGGTCCAACATTTTACCGCCAGAAACAAAAAATGGACGCACTGGGCGCTTCCGGCGGGCCTGTACAACGGAGTGACCCCGGAGCCGATCCCGCCGGCACCTGAACCGGAACCTGAGAAAGGCACCGCGGTGGTTATCGGCGGGGCGCTGAACATGCGCCAAGGACCGGACAAGTCCTGCAAGATCGTCACACAGATCCCGAACGGGAAAACCGTCCAGCTGATGGATCTGCCGGACGGATGGACCTATGTCGGATATAACAACAAGCAAGGCTTTGTCATGGACGATTATATCAGGGAAGGGTGATCTGTTTTGAACTGGTGGGACATTGTGAAGGCTGCCGGCGTGCCGGCACTGCTGCTCGGCGTGATCATCACGACCTGGGTGCAGATCCGCGCGGTCAAGAAGGGCGTCCAGGCCCTGCTGCGGGACCGTCTGATCCAGGGCTATAAGTTCTATCGTGCCCAGGGCTGGGCGGACGAGGATGACCGATCAAACTTAGAAAACGTATATGTCCAGTATCACGCGTTGGGTGCAAACGGCGTGATGGATAATCTCCGCAGTAAGTTCTTAGATCTGCCGCTGGGCCCTTCGAGGCCGGTTCCGCAGATGCAGGCAGCGGGCCAGCCGGCAGGATCGGCGGCGCCTGCGACTACTTCTATTGATTGAGGAGGAGAATGAAATGAAATGGAACTGGAAAGAGTGGCTGAAAGCAGCGCTGATCCGGGCGATCAGAACATTTGCGCAAACCTTCGTAGGCTTTATTGCGGTGGGAGCTGCACTGGAGGAGGTACAGTGGCTCCGTGCACTTTCTGTGAGTGGTGCGGCTTGTGTCCTCAGCATTTTGACGAGCCTGGCGACGGGCCTGCCGGAGGTGCAGAAGGAACCAACCGAACAGCAACCGCCTGATCAAGAAGATGACAATGCCCCGGAGTGATCCGGGGTCTTTTTTTGTGCTTATTTTGCCAAAATAAATAAAATTAGAACTCGGTAGTAGCTCGGTAGTAGAGCAGTTATCCACAGGATTTTTGGGTAGTTATCCACAGGTCGCCGAATGGGCAAAAAAATCCCCGGGGCCTTGATTTGTAAGGCCCCGGGTGGAGTGAGCCCGGCGGGATTCGAACCCACGACCTTTTGATTCGTAGTCATGGCAGAATGCCGATTTTTAAGGCTTGAAGGAACTTTACTCGGTAGTAGCTCGGTGGTAGAGATATCCACAGGAAGATTTTTCAGTATTTATACCATGGATTCAACTACAGATTTCAGCTCGTCCAGATCGGTGGTCTGGTACTTGGTCTGGGTGAAGGTGTAGTCGCTGTGTCCGATCAGTCGGGCCTTGTCGATATCATCGCCGGAGGCGTGCTTCAGCTTGTTGCTGAAGGTGTGGCGGGCAGCATACGGGACCTTGCCCTCAGCGATGCCCAGAGCGGCGCAGATCCGCTTGAAGACACTCTCCCTGAAGTAGTTGTCGGTCATCTGCTTGAAGCCTGTAAAAAGCGGTACGGGGGCCTTCTTTGATGGTTTCCCGAACTTGTACATCGGGAACACAAGATTGGTACCAGGTACCATCAGGCGGTCGCGGATGATGTCCTCGATCTTATGGTGTACCGGCACGGTGCGCCCGCGTCCGGCCTCCGTCTTCTTGCCTTCGATGATGAACAGGGTCCCTTTATGATCGACGACCTGATCCTTCCGGAGCTCCAGCATTTCGCCGGGACGGAATCCGAGATAACAGAGACAGTAAATATATTCCGCATACCGGTGCTGGCCGATCGCCTGGCAAATCTTCTCCACCTCGATATCCGTCAGGGCGTCGCGCTTCACTGACTGCCCGCGCCCTGTGAAGAGCGTCTCTGACTCGATCTGGCTGACGATGTGCTTGGACTTCGCATACTTCCACAGGAGGCCGGCGACGACCTTCATGTTCTGCTTTGTCCGCTTGCCACGGGGGCAGGCGTCCATACACCCCTGCAGATCGTCGGCGGTGATCTCCGTGATGGGCATGTCGCGCAGGCTGGCATAATAGTTATACGCAGCGCGGTAACTTGCCATGGTGGATGGATCCACGCGGGGAGCATACCATGGTTCCCAGGCATCGTATACCTGCTGCAGTGTCATTTCATCCGGCTGTTCTCCGGTATGCTCCGCCAGCAGGACAGGGCAGTACTGCAGGGCCTTGTCGCGGGTCTTGAATCCGCCTTTTGTGCGCTTGATCGGCACGAGGGGCTTATCATCCGCGCTGATCCGCCAGCCGGTGATCACCTGGGCGACCCAGTACCTGTACTGCTGGCTGTAGTATGCCGTGCCGGTCCCGTTCCCGCGGGACTTGGTGCGGCGCTTTTTTTCTGTCATTGCGATCACCATCCGAGCACGCTGGTCATGTCCTGGCATTTTGAATAGATGCCGCACAGGGTTTTATCCTTATAGAAATATAAGTAAAGGTATCCGTTGTCCCTGATCATGGCCGTCATATCTGTACCGGCAAGCGTGAGCACGATCGCTTTGTCGGTGATCCCGCCCCAAATGCCGCTGGCCTTGTTGTCGGTTGTCAGGACGCCTTTTGTGAAAGCCATGGAACGCTGCACGACATCCATGTTATCGAGGAATGTGATAATAATGACATAGATCTTTCCCGTTCCGTTGTTCGCGTACATAACCCAGGAGCCTACATAGTTCTGTTCGTTCTCTGTCAGCGGGACTTCGGCAGCAGCTGCTGCGAAGGTCATGACAATAGCCATGGCGAGAAACAAAGAGATCAGCTTTTTCATTTTCTACTCCTCCTTTTAATGATTATGAACACAGCGGCAAGAATCAGACCGATGACGCCGCCGGCAACGTAAAGCGTCATATGGCCGACAATAGCGATCACCATGACGGCCAGAATCAGAAACAAGAGCAATGCGATCATTTCATTTCCCTCCGTATTCGTTATAGTCAGGATTGTCCATATCGCCGCGCTCAATGTGACGCAGCTCGTGTTCGTAGGTTTCCTGGTTCTGCTCCCGGGTGAGGTTCATGTTCAGCACGATCCGCGGGACGCCGTCCTCTTCGATGATGACGAAGCCGCGGATGCTGGTCGGCAGTTTTGCCAGGGTAACGCGGTAATCAGCCATCTGCATCACTCCTTTGCCCCTGGAATGATACAGGATGGGATGGGGGATTTTTTATTCATCCCCATCCCGCTCTTTCAGGATCCTTTCCGCCATCTGGAGCATGAACTCGACATCCTCGTGTGACATCTTTCTGGACCGGTCGAACAGCAGGCCAAGACGCGGATCCTGATGGAGCGCTTCCAGGCGCTGCATGTCCTCATAGTCCCGGATGCCGCTTTCCGTTGTGAGCGTTGAGAACAGGACTCCGAACAGATCGGCCAGGCGCTGCATCTTGTCAACGCGCGGGTACTTCTTTCCGGTGCACCAGTCGGATACCGTCGCGGATGAGACATCCAGTTCCCGACAGATGTCCGCCTGGGTGATCCCCTTTGCTTCCATCAGGTAACGAAGGTTCTTGACGAAGATCTCTCTTGCATTGTCAGGCATTTTCAATTCCTCCTTGGAACCTTAGTATATATGATAAAAGCGTGAAAAACAAGCATTTTACAGAAAAAATCTCGCTTTATGCTTGACAGCTCGCTTTAAGCGAGTATAATGAATTGTGGTTCCAGACAATTTCAAAAGGAGGTGAAACACAAAATGGATGGAAATTACCCGCCGAAGATCTCACTGAAGGCTGCCCGGGTGAATGCTGAAATGCTGCAGGAAGTCGCTGCAGCCAGGCTTCACGTTGACACGGCGACGCTGCGGAGCTGGGAGAGAGGCAAAACTGTCCCGAGCTATGACAAGGTTCTGGAAATGTGCCGGCTGTACAAGTACCCGATCGACTATATTTTTTTAGGTCGGCGCTAACTTAAAGCGAGAAAGGAAGGAATTGGGTGATAAGTGATGAGCGGATGGAAACAGACAGGAAAGACAATCAAGGCAACCGGCGAGAAGACGATCACCTATGAAAAGCCAGGGAACCAGAACCGGATCCAGAGCCGCAAAGTGAGAATTCCGCACGCGAATGGAATCGGCTTCTGGTTCCATACGAGTTACTGGTTGATCCGGCCGGACGGCAGCGAAAAGGAATACTGGAAACGCATCGACGCGGAGAATGCCGCTGAGGAAGGAGCGTAAAGGATGACCGGAACACAACGCGACGCCATCGAGATCCTGAAGATGATGGATAGCGTCACCGTAAACGCGGATCTGATCGCCCAGGCGCTGGGCATGAACCCGGGAGTCTTACGGAAACATGTGAAGGAAGGCGACTACAGGATCAGCGCGGTGGAGGTCTGCGGTGATAGGATCCGGTTCTTCCGGAAGGACTTCCTGCAGAAGATCGGGGAGATTCCGCCGGACACGCCGGAAGTAACAGACAGCGCGAGACTCGACGCAATCATTCATCTGCTCAGCCTTGTGCTGACGGAACTGAGAAAAAAGACCGCCGGTGCTGCAACACCGACGGACTAAGAAAGGAGCACTAACAAAATGAACTCCACTAAACATTTTATCACATCTCAAATCAAAAAGCGAGTACCAGTATTTGTTGCGCTGCTGATCCTTGCCGGAATGGTCTGGCTGAACATGTCGGACATCGGCAGGAAACAGACCTGGGACGCGGAGTTCCCGATGGCCAACGCCAACATCACCTGGGAGCAGACGCACTTCCCGGGAGCATGGAGGCAGGAATGAAAGCGATGGAAGTGATGCAGCTCCAAAGCTGGTGGATAGCCAGGCTGAGAGAGCTGACGGACAAGGTTAACCAGGAAGAAGAAAAACGCCAGGCAAAAGTCAGGCGCGGCGTGGAACGGCAGCTGGGCGAGTATAAGACCTTCGCAGACGTCCAGGACGCGTATGGATGCGGCGTGATCAGCGAGAAAAAGCGCGACAGGCTGTACGACCTGCTGGAGAAGCAGAACGTGGACCCGGACTGGTTCTACGAAGCAAAGATCCAGCTCCTGTCTGAACTGTACCAGACAGCCAGGAAGATCTTCAGCGAAAACATGGACGCGATCCAGAGGCATGGTGATGTGTGATGATTAACAAGTGTCCGGAGTGCGGGAAAGAGTTCGATGTGCTTTGGCCGATATTATGGCAGTACAAGAGAGGGACCAAGTTTATCTGCAGCTGGAGCTGCTTGAGAAAATTCGACGAAAGGGTGGCGAACAAGATACTCATGAGAACGAAGAAGGACGGAACGCCGGCAAAGAAGCCGGGACCGAAGAAGAAGATCGAGACGCCGGAGCAGGTGCCGGTGGTGAAGGTGACCGGGCCGATCCAGATCGAGACGCCGGAAGCCGGGAAGGTGGAAGTGGTCGAAACGCCGGAGAAGAAGATCGGCGGGCTCTGCCCTCCGCCGGATGAGATTTTAACGTTCTGCCGCGTGACGGCTCTGGATACGCCGATCGGAGAGTTTCACTACGACAAGCGGCACGGGTACCTGGACTGGGACTGGGACAACAACACGATGAGCCTGAACATGGAGGAGTGGAAGGAGTTCCGGAAGTGGTTCCCGATCGTGCTGAAGCAACTGGGGGTGAAACTGTGATCCGCGCAATCCCGGATATGAACAAGGCAAAAGCGCACTGGACAAAAGCCTCCAGTGAGATCCCGGATTACATCATGGTCCCGATGAGCGACGGCACGGTGTGCATGTATGTGCCGCAGGTGACGCAGCCCGGATTCGTGAAGGCCATGGAAAACATCAGAAACATGAAGATCGGATATGAAAGGAAGAAATAAAAATGCCGCATTGGAAAAGACTTATCAATCCGGATTATCTGGGCGCGTACAGCCTGGATCCGGGGAAAGACATGATCCTGACAATTAAGGAAGTGAAAGCGGAGACTATCACCGGAACCGGCGGAAAGCAGGAGCAGTGTCCTGTGTGTCACTGGCAGGAAGATCAGAAACCGATGATCTTAAATGTCACAAACATGAAGACCATCGCGAAGATGTACGGGTCAGATACGGATGGCTGGACCGGAAAGCGCGTGCAGATCTATGCAACCACGACGAAGTTCGGCGGCGACATGGTGGAGTGCCTCCGGATCCGGAAGGACCCGCCGGAGGAGGCCCAGATCGCCTGCGAGGAGTGCGGGCAGTTTATTCAGCCGGCCTTCAACATGAGCGCGACGCAGCTGGCGGCCTACACAAAGAAGAAGTACGGAAAGAACCTGTGCGCGGAGTGCGCCCAGGCGAAGAAGGAGGCCTCGGAGTGAGAACCAAGGTTATGACGGGCTTCCCTTTTGAAGACTGTACCGAGTGCAATCTGATGGAAGCAGACATGGACATTAAAAAATTATACGGCGATGATGGCTGCATATTAAATGAAATCACTGTGTTCTGTAGAAAAGGTGAGGCCTGCAGGCGAGTCTGGGAAAAATTCGAGGCGAAAAAGAAGGAGGCGGAAGCGAATGGCGCTGACAAGTAAGAACTATTTCAGCCAGCGGGCGAACCGGCTGTATTTCTCCGCGAGCCAGATCAAGCAGTTCAAGAAGTGCGAGGCACAGGCGCTTGCGGAGATCAAGGGCAAGTACGTGAGGCCCGCCAGCACCGCGCTGATGGTCGGCAGCTATGTCGATGCAGCCCTGACGGGCGACCTTGGGAAGTTCATGGAAGAGCACCCGGATCTTTGGAAGAAGGACGGATCCCTGAAAGCTGATTTTGTCCAGGCTCAGCTGATGGTAGACAGGTCAAGGCAGGATCCTGTGTTTAAGGAATACCTCCGCGGGAACCATCAGCGGATCATGACGGCGAAGATCTTCGGCGTTCCATTCAAGGCGAAGTTCGACGCGCTGCGGGAGGACCGGATCGTGGATCTGAAAACGGTCCGGGATATGCAGCCGGTCTACCTGCCCGGACAGGGCCGGGTGGACTTTGCGACGGCATGGGACTGGCCGCTGCAGATGGCGATCTACCAGAAGATTGTGGAGATCAACAAGGGCGTGAAGCTGCCGTGCTATCTGGCGGTGATCACGAAGGAAACGCCGGCGGACATCGCGGTGATACAGATCGAGCAGGAACGTATGGACGCGGAGATTGCCTGGCTGGAACAGGCCCTTCCGCGGTATGAGGCGATCAAGAGCGGCGTGATCCCGCCGGAACGGTGCGGGCAGTGCGCGTACTGCCGGGAGACACACAAAATCACGGGCCCGGTGATGCTGGGCGAATATGAAGAGATGGGAGCGGTGACAAATGAATATAATCACGATTTCGGGATATATCGGACAGGATCCGGAGATGCAGACGCTGAGCAACGGCACGGAGAAGTGCCGGTTCACGGTGGGCGTGAGCAGGCGGGTGAAAAAGGACGCGCCCAGGAAGACGGACTGGTTCAACTGCGACGCGTGGGGCGCTCAGGGTGCCTTCGTGAAGACCTGGTTCAAAAAGGGCAGCGGGATCATCGTGACCGGGCGGATGGAGAGCAGCCAGAGCGAGAAGGACGGGAAGAAGACCACGTACTGGAGCCTGAACGTGGAGGACGTGGAGTTCCCGCCGAACAACAGGAGCGACAGACCGGCAGAACAGCCTGCCCCGGAAGTGGACACCCAGACCGGCATGGAAAAAGTGGAGACTGAGGAGCTGCCGTTCTGATGGTGATCGTGGACACGCGGGAAAAACCGCGCGCCATCGTACGGATCCTGGACGAGTTCGACCGGCAGGGTGTGGAGTATGTCCGGCGGAAGCTGAATTTCGCGGACTATGCCGACCCTGCCCGGCTCCCCGGGACCGTGATCGACCGGAAACAGAACCTGCTGGAGGTGGCCGCCAACGTGACGGTTGACAGGAAGCGGTTCGTGCGGGAGATCGACCGCTGCAACGCGGCCGGGTGCCGGCTTGTGGTGCTGATCGAGCACGGGAACACGATCCGGCAGCTGGAGGACGTGATCTGGTGGAAGAACCCGCGGCTGAAGGAGAGCCGGTACGCAGTCAGCGGGGAAAGACTGTACAAGATCATGAAGGCGATGGCGACGTATTACGGCATCGAGTGGCAATTCTGCAACAAACAGAGCACCGGGAAGCGGATCCTGCAGATCCTCGGAGGTGACGGAAGTGAATGAGAAAGAGCGGCAGGCGTTCGCGCTTGTGTATACGTTCTACGAAAAATGGCGGGAGACCGTGATCGAGACGGACGGCCAATGGAAGCAGTTCGCGGAGGACGTCGGGAAGCTGGGCCTGGACCTGGACATCGACCACAGCCCGCTGGGATGGCACATGATGAACGCGGTGCTGGACACGATCAACGACCTGTACATGGACGGAAAGAAGCCGATGCCGGCGGGATACTTCGGGAGGGATGATCTG
Organism: Lachnospiraceae bacterium; assembly: GCA_017652545.1. The sequence continues at coordinate 5,423 of JAGCAV010000182.1, read as the reverse complement.
TGAACACGAAACAGGCGGCCCAGGTGATCCGGGACCAGGTGCCGATGGACAGGATCCTGAGCCTGTACGGATACACGCCGAAGCGGGGCGTGATGCCCTGCCCGTTCCACGGGGAACGGAATCCTTCCCTGAAGATCTACCCGAACACCGGCGGCTGGCACTGCTTCGGGTGCAACCGGGGCGGAAGCGTGATCGACTTCGTGATGGAACAGGAGGGCTGCAGTTTTGCCACCGCGGTCCGCGCCATCGACGGGGCGCTGCGGATGCACCTGATGGATCCGGAAGAGGACGCCATGGAAGCCAGGGAAGCGCAGAGGTTGCAGGCGTGGCTGGACGATTTCGTCGGCGCCGTGAACGCGTACCTGGACACGCTGACGGAAATGATCGAAAAACAGCAGAAGACCCGGCTGATCATGGTCCGGATCCTGGAGTCAAAAAGGGACCGGGACGTGAAGAGCGTGACCGCCGGCGAATGGGACGAGATCCTGAAATGGAAGGACGACGACCAGTACGACGAATACCGCAAGGAGCGGATCAAAGAGTTCCGGGAGGAGGTGGCTGCATGGCGGAGGAAGGCGAGAAGAGCAAAATAAGCATCCTGCCGGATGAGGAGAAAAACGGGCCTACCTTTGTACCCGGCATGCAGGTGAAGCCGACAATCGACAACTTCTACAAGCTGATCGGCGCGCACTACAAAAACAAGCTCCGGCTGAACGAGATGACCGGGAAGCCGGAGTTCTACGACACGAAGCGCAAGCGCTGGCGGGAATGGACCGACGCCCAGGAAAGCGAGGCGCGGGCCTACTTCGAGAGCACCTACGGAATGTACAGCCAGGCAAAACTTTCTGATGCGCTGGCGATCTACTTCAAGGACCACGCGGTGAACCCGCTGCTGGAGATCCTCGACAGCCTGGAATGGGACGGAAAGCCGCGGGTCGAGCAGTTCCTGCACGACGTGATGAAGGCGGACGACAGCGAGTATATCCGGGAATGCAGCCGGCTGATCTTTGCCGGCGGGATCCATCGGGCGTATGAGCCCGGGTGCAAGTTTGACGATATGGTGGTGCTGATCGGAGGCCAGAGCGCAGGGAAAAGCACGATTGTGCGGTGGCTGAATCTGGATGACCAGTTCTTCCGGGAGATCAAGACCATCGCCGGCAAGGAAGGAATCGAAGCGATCCGGGGCGTATGGATCGGCGAGGTGGCGGAGCTGATGGCCATGACCCGCGTGAAAGAGGCGGAGGCCGTCAAGGCGTACATCACCAGCCAGGAGGACGCATACCGGCCGCCATACGGCAAGCATGTGATCACGGTGCCAAGACGCTGCATGTTCATCGGAACGACCAACAATCCGCAGTTTCTGACGGACAAGACCGGCAACCGGCGGTTCTACCCGGTGAAGGTGCAGAGCTTCGCGTACAAAATGTACGACAACGAAGCGGAAATCAAGAACTACATCCGGCAGGCCTGGGCGGAGGCGGTGCACCTGTATAAGGAAGGGAAGCTGCAGCCGTTCGCCAAGAAGGAAGTCCTGGAGCAGATCCGGGCGGCCCAGGAGGCGGCGATGGAAGACGACTGGCGGATCGGCGCGATCGAGCAGTACCTGGAGGATCAGAAGAAGCAGGCGAACAGCACTGTGACCGTGATCGAGCTTTGGCACCGGGCGCTGAATGAACCGGAGGAAAGCAAGCCGAGCCGGAAGGATTCGATCGAGATCACGCAGATCATCACGAACATCCCGGGATGGGTGCAGTGCCCGAACCCTGTCAGGACAACCTGGGGGCGGCAGAAAGCGTTCCGAAAGGACAACTTTGCGGCGCTCTGGAGGTAGTCGGTTGCCACTTGGTTGCCGGGTCAGTTGCCACTCGGTTGCCACCAAAAGTGAGTATTCTCAATACTTAGAACCCTCTGGCAACCAATAGACACCAAAAAAATAGAAAAAAACTATTGATAAATACATTATATAGGGAAACTCGGTAGTCAGTTGCCGTCGGTTGCCGGGTTGAAGAAAGGAGCGGCAGACAATGATTGATTCAAAACAGGCATTACTTGACCAGGTCAGGCGCCGGGCTGCGGAGGAACTGACAGCGGCGGACATGGAACGGCTGACGGCGATCCTGAGCGACGTGCTGGAGGGCTTCCGGGTGGAAGAGCTGAAAGCAGACAGCTGGACGGCGAACGATGACGACCTGATCGCGTCCTTTGTCAGCAGCCTGAACGTGCAGGGCCGGAGCCAGAAGACGATCGAGCGGTATGTCTATGTGATCAGCCGTTTTATGAAGGCGGCGAACACGACAACGCGGTCGGTGACGGTCTATCACATCAGGAACTGGCTGGCTGCGGAGAAGAAGCGCGGGATCCAGGAATCCACCCTGGAGGGAGACCGGACCGTGCTGAGCTCTTACTTCAGCTGGTTGTTCCGGGAAGGCCTGATCGAGAAGAACCCGATCGTGAACGTGGGCGTGATCAAGGTGCCGAAGAAGCAGAAGAAGACTTACAGCGACATCGACTTCGAGAAGCTGAACCAGTGCTGCGAGACGATCCGCGACCGGGCGATTATTCATTTCCTAAGATCCACCGGATGCAGGATCAGCGAGATGTGCGGACTGGACCGGGACATGGTCGACCTGGAGGCGCTGGAGTGCGTAGTGCATGGGAAAGGCAACAAGGACAGGACGGTCTATCTGGATCCTGTTGCAGGAATGTTCCTGGCCGAATACCTGAAGCAGAGAACGGACACGAGCCCTGCACTGTTTGCCGGTATGCGCGGGCAGGAACGGATCCAGCCGAACGGCGTCAGGGTGATGCTGAAGAAGCTCGGACGGACTGCAGGCGTGGATCATGTCCACCCGCACAAGTTCCGCCGGACACTGGCGACGGACCTGGCCAGGCACGGGATGCCGATCCAGGAGGTCGCGAACCTGCTGGGGCATGAGAAGCTTGACACGACAATGCGTTATGTTGTTCTGAACAAGGAAGAGACGAAACACAATTACAGGAGGTATTCATGATTACAAAACAGGAATTGCGGGAAGCGATCCGGTGCTGCAGGAATGACGACTGCGAACACTGCCCGCTGCAGGAGGAGATCTGTGATGAGCTGCGCGTTGACATGGTGGACCTGCCGGAGGATCTGGTCAACATGATCGAGGACGCGCTGGTGGATTAAAATGACGCTTTAAGTGAAAGGAGAAAAGAATAATGGCAAAGTATCGTAAAAAACCAGTCGTTATTGATGCGATACAGTGGAACGGAGAGAACCCCGGTGAAATTATTGACTTTTGTAACGGAACTGCTATATGGCAGATGATTTACAATAGAATTTCAATACAAACCCTTGAAAGAACAATGATAGCGGATATTGGCGACTATATTATCAAGGGTGTTAAGGGAGAGTTCTATCCGTGCAAACCGGATATTTTTGAGAAAACATACGAACCTGTTTCTGATTAAAGGCAACTTGCACGATGTTGCAAGTTACAAGCAAGTAAAAAAAGTGTTGTAAATCAACGGTTCCAGACAAAAACTTGCACAAAACTTGCAACAGAAGCAAGTAACGGTCAAGTAAGTTAAAGGCAACATTAACACACTAAGCGCGGCCAGACGGGGCAGTGCCGGCGGTCTGTTCTGAAAGGATGTGAAGTCCGCTCTCCCGCAGATCTCCGGACGTGCCGCTGCCGGCCGGTTCAATTCCGGCCCCGCGCGATTTAAGGACAATATAGGAGAATCAGTATGAGAGAAGATTGGAAAAGAGATTATGAATTTACATGTGAATACTGTTCTGAAAATGTAGGGGAAACAGATGACGGGAAAGTCATTTGCCATTGTGACGGACAACCAAAGGAAAAGACAGACACATGTGATAATTGGTGGTAGGTAGTTACAATATATGAGGATGATGGAGGTGGATCCATGAAGTGTCCATGCCGCGGATGCCCTGACAGGACGATCACATGCCACGGCGTGTGCAAGCTATACCAGGACTGGAAACAGAACCACGAGGACGAGCGGAAATGGATCCGGGAACAGGGACCGCTGGTGTCCGATGCGATGATCAAAAAGGCAAACGATAACGTCCGGCGGAAGGCCAGAGGATGGAAAAGAAGCGCGGGAGGTGAAAAGAATGCCTGACAAGCCGTTCTTCTCCGTGATCGTGCCGGCACACAACTCGGCGAACTATATCGTCAAAGGCCTGGAGTCGATCAGGATGCAGACGTTTCAGGATTATGAGCTGATTGTCGTATGCGATTCATGCACGGATAACACACTAAAGATCGCCGGGTTATATGCAGACAAGCTGTTCATCACGAATCATCACCATGACGGTCTTGCCAGGAACACCGGCCTCGATAACGCTGAGGGGAAATGGATCCTGTTCATGGATGATGATGACTGGTTCCTGCACGAATATGTCTTCGAGCAGATCGCCGGCATGGCCGGCAAGCACAAAGAAGACATTCTGCTGTTCAGCTTTATCTGGAAAAACAGAGGGTATATGTCTCCGGTGCCGGGAAAAGAAAGTGTAGCAGTATGGAACAAGTGCTGGCGGAGAGACTTTATCAAGTGGATTCGGTTCCCGAATGTGGACTGGAATACGGACGGGTTGTTCCATAGGAGAATATGGAGAGAGTGCTGCCCGACGTGTTACTACTGGGACATGCCGATGTATTACTACAACTATATGAGGCCGGGAAGTCAGACCTACAACAGATTCGGACCGGAGGTGAGAGCATGACAAAACGTGAGCTGCTGGAGAACTACCGGGATATCGTGATCGAGATCGAAACACTGGAGCGCCAGTCTAAATTCCTCAACCAGTTCATTGGCGGACCGCGTCCGATACATGGGATCCAGCTGACGGGAATGCCGCGAGGCACAAACGAACCGGAAGCGGCGCTGCTGCAGCGGACGGACACGGACGAGGTGCTCGACAAGATCGAGGCGAAGTGCGCGGAATTGAGAGAAATGGTGGATCAGTTCGAGATGATCATGGACGCGATTGACGACCGGCGGCTCAGGATCATTGTCAGGAATTACTACGCGCTCGGCTGGACGGATGAGCGGATCGGCGAGCAGCTGGAGCTCAGCCGGCAGCATGTAAACCGTCTGAGGACGGCGTACTTGGAGGGATTAGCATGAACGCGCAACGGGAAGAGATCTGCAGAAAGTGCAGGATGCTTCCATCAATCCATCATCTGGAGTATCCGTGCTGCGATCAGCCGGTCTATCCGCTGAATGCGGACGAGTAGGAGCAGCTGGGAGCGTCTCCGCAAGACGAAATTACACTTGAAACAACCCGAAAGATGATGGAGATCTCGATTCGGCCGTACTGCTTGGAAAAGATGCTTCGGGCGCATCCGATAGAGTTCTGGTACAACCGTTTGAAATTTGGATAATTCATGTGACAAATGTTATTGAATGTG
>JAGCAV010000181.1 GCA_017652545.1 Lachnospiraceae bacterium | reverse complement strand
TCGAACAGGGCGCGCAGCTCCAGGCCCTGATCCTCCGGCAGCATGCCGAAGAGCCGGTCCGCAGCCTTCTTTTCTCTCTCGGCCTGGGACTTTTTCAGTTCCTCATCATAGGCATAGGTATCTCCTGCATCGATCTCCACAATATCATGAATCAGGATCATCATCATGGTCTTTGCCAGATCGATCTCACGATTTGCGTATTCCCGCAGCAGATAGGCCATGACAGCCATATGCCATGCATGCTCCGCGTCATTCTCCTGCCGGCCGTGCCCTGTGAGGTGTGTCTGTCGCAGGATATTCTTTTCCTTGTCGATCTCAACAATGAAATTCAGCTGCCTGTCAAATCTTTCAGAATCCATTTTCTGCCGTTACCTTTCTGTCTGAAGTCAAGACCCGCCTGCGGATATTGCGCGATGAAGAATAAAAGCGCCATGTCCCTCCGGCAAGCATACTTGCTTCAGGTCACTGCGCTTTTGAAACGGGAACCAATCTGATCATTTCCGGATATCTATACGATCCTCTTTTTCTCTCCCTGCTTAACAGGGTTCAAACTCACTGGCCGGTGTCCCCTCGGCTGCCACATAGCCGCAGGTCTCACACTTCGCATCCTCCTTGAGCGTGCCGGTAAGGCCGGCGTCGCCGCCCATATACACAAAGATCTCCATGACCTGTCCGCATTTGGGGCATTTCACTTCCATCAGCTTCGGAGTCAGTTTTCCTTCCTGGCAGCCTGCCAAAATACTCATCTTCTTCACCTCTCCTTTCCCATGATCCCTGCTTATTCTGTGTGTCCATATATGTCCGGACCCCTTCTGGCTGTCCGGATGCTCCTGTAAAAAGTATAATTGCAAGCGTGGTCTGTGTAAAGAAAAAAACTGCGCTTTCACGCAGTTTTCCGGTGGATTTTCCTATGACTTTTTTTCAGATCACACAGAGGTGATTTGCGGCAATAAATTTTTCCGTCAGAAAGATCTTTCCTGTCAGATAAGGAGCGGAACCGTTATTCCCTGCCGCACTCCAGTTGCCCCGGTGGTGTCTCACATCGCTGACGCAGCTTCTGACCACGTTCTTCGCATCCTCATCCAGTTCTGTCAGCGTTCCCTGCGGATCAAACCACTTCATCTCGCAGCTGCTGCCGGATGCGTTTCCGACAAGAACACCCATGGAACCCACACCGAAATTGCGGGAGCAGATCGTACGCACAGCATGAGCATCAACCAGAAGGGAATTATTCCCGGTATCGCATACCAGGTATTCACCATTTCTGCTCTTATATTTCATCAGCACTGCATCCATGATCCCTGTCTCCGTTTTGCGCCTTTGCCGGCTGTCTGATCCCGCAGGCAGCCGCCAGGCTGTGTCTTTACCGTTGTCCGCTGTCAATCTCGTCAGTCCGGACCTTCCCGCTTTTTGTGTGTATGCACATCATACACGAATTTTCTGAATGATTCATTCCGAATCGTGCCAAAAACTTTGCATATTGTGCTTTTCTCGTGTATAATGAAACAAACCGAACGGGAATAAACCGAAGGAGCAGATCTCATGTCACAGCAAAACAAAACCGGCTATCTGCTGGAGGACTTCCGGATCTTTTACAATGCGGACAGAAATATGCGGACGATCCCGCTTCATTATCACGATTTCCACAAGATCGTGATCCTGCTTTCCGGTCATGTCAGTTACATGATCGAAGGGCGGACCTCTGATCTTATGCCCGGCGATCTGGTGCTGGTCCGTGCCGGCGCCATGCACCGGCCGGTCATACACGACAGCACCCTGTATGAGCGGATCATCATCTACATTGCACCTGATTTTTCCTGCTCGGATCTTTCAGGGAAACCGGGCCGGCCTGAGGAAGATGTTTCGGCAGCAGCACTGTTTGAGAAAGCCGTCCCCGGTTTTGAGCTGGTCCGTCCCGAAGGGCAGGACGCAGAAGAATTTGCCACACTCTTCTCTTCGCTCAAACGCAGTTCCCTGGAAAAAGATCCTCAGCGCCTGGTCTTTTCCCAGCTCTACCGCCGGATCAGGACCATTGAACTGATGATCCTTCTGCTGAGGCTCCTCGGCCGGGACCAGTCTTTATCTCCCCGGACATCTTCCGCTTCCCCCATGGCCGCGGACATCATGTCCTACATCAGCCGCAATCTGACAGACCCGGCTCTGTGTGTGGACAGGATCGCGGAAGCCAACAGCCTGAACCGCTCCTATCTGATGCATTATTTTAAGGAACAGACCGGATATACGATCGGCAGCTACATTACGGAGAAACGGCTCTTTATTGCCAGAAGCTTGATCAGCCAGGGGGCTTCCATGACACAGGCCTGCTACGAATGCGGCTTCGGAAGCTACTCTGCTTTCTACCGTGCATACAGGAAGAAATACGGCCTGTCTCCGAAGGAGAAAAGTCCGGAAAAACCGACCCTGGCAGCATCCGATCATGCGGAGTAAAAGGAGTAAGGGAACCGGGTGAGACACAACTGTGACACCCGTCCTGTTATAAGGAAGCTGCACAGAACGGAAGAACGAACCCGGTTTTGTTCGCTGTCCGTGACCTGTGCAGATATAAAGGATATAATAAGATATAAAATGTTTCATTACAGAAAGGAGACATACATACAAATGAAAAAGACACTGATTGCACTCATGACCGCCTGCGCGCTGGCAGCGGTTCCGGCAGGCATACAGGTATTTGCCGCAGATACAGGTGCGGCTGCAGCGGAGGAAGGGCAGAATCCCGTCATGAACTTCATCGGAAAATACGGTGCAGGCCGGGCTACGATCCTGGTGGAAGCCGAAGGAAGCGATCGCGCAAAAGTCATGATCACCTGGGGATCAAGCGCCTGGGAACACAGCGAATGGGAAATGAGCGGTCCCTTCGATGACGAAACGCTGACCATCACCTACGATGACTGCGTAAAAAAGAATGTCTCATATGAGGATGACAGTGAAGAGGGAACGGAAGAGATCGTCTATGAGAACGGCACCGGGACCATCACTTTCAGCGATGGGGAGACGCTCTCCCTGACCTGGAAGGATGATCAGGAAGATATAGCGGGAGACACCGAATTTGTCTGGTCCTTCCTGCCCGCCGAGGACATGAGTGAATATCCGGAGGATGTTTCGCAGCTGCTCGCTGACGAGTCTTCCGCCGGCTATATCACCGATATCGAAATTGACAACGGGGTCATGACGATCCGTCTTGAAGCTGTAGGCGCTGAACGGGATGGCTTTTTCTGGACAGTCTACGATGGCGACAAGGGAGATGCCTCCTTTACGGAGCTTCTGACCGAAACGGACATGGAAGAAGGTTTTGCCTATGTCGGCAGCTTCAGGGGTCTGGATACCGGCGATGACACCATCCGTCTGGTTCACACCAACGGATTCTATGTTGACGAATATATGGACTTTGACGTTACAGTGGAAAACGGCCGGATCATTGAAAACACGGGCGGTTCCCATGCCTTCCCGACCAGCGATGAGGATCTGGCAGCCCTCATTGAGGGCGTCTGGCAGACAGAAGAGACCCCTGCATGTTTCATGGAGATCACCCGGAACGCGGCCGGCGGCTTTGACGTGACCGTGTCTGACGGGGGCGGCAGGGACGGCATGACATCCCTGTATACCATGACCATGTACTACGACTGCCTGAAGGCAGCCTTCATCTATGAGAACGGCACCGAACGCTCAGCCGCCATCACAGACGGTTCCGAAGAAGCTGCCTCAGAAGCGGCATCCGACAGCAGTGAGGCCGGCGAAAGCGGATATGTCCTGTTTGACACAATGCCGGAAGAGATGTCCGAAGACCTGTCTTCACTCTCCCTTCTCTGGGTGAAGGATCCCTCCACAGACGGAACATCATTCACATTTGTCAGGGCTGAGTAAGTTTCTCTTTGGCAGCCCGCAGCCGGCGCGCTTCATCAAGGACCTTCTGATCCCACTGCGGATCCGGATCACAGACCTTCAGGGTTTTGAACCCCATTTCCCTGCCGTACCGGTGGATGACATCCTCATCGTCGATATGCAGGTCGATGCGGTAAAACGTCGGCACTTTCTGCGGAAGCGGAAGCCGGCGTTTCCGCTGCACCTCTCTCAGATGGCGCGGCGCGTTGATGATATGGTCAAAAGTAACCCCATACTGGCGGAAAAGAGATCGGATGTACAGTTCGGAACGGTAGGAAGACGTATACACCCAGACTTCGAAGCCCTCCTCCTGAAGCTGATGGATCAGCCCGACGGTCCCCTTGCGGAGCCGCTCCGGGAAGATCCGGTCAAGCGGAAAGGCGGGGGGTTTTTCCGTTTCAAAGGATTCGGGATCTACAAACAGGACTTCATCAAGATCAAAAGAAATACGCATGGCATGCCTCATTGTGCGTTCAGGGAATCTTGTAGTATAATCATTGTATCTGTTTATACCAAATTTGTCATCTGATCAAAAGAGGAAATCCACATGGCCAGTCAAACCAGAAATCTGCAGCAGCGGATCAAAAATGATATTGAGTCATACCATGGTAATCCCGACACTGTCAAGCCGGGTGTTCTGGAGAAAATGGGGACGAAAAAGGTTCCTCCTGCCAGACTCCATGCCAATCCGGACGACGAATTCTCCGATCCGAGAATAGGTCCGAACGATTCCATCATTTCGAACTACTCCCAGATCGCCAGATGGAATCACTCGAGCGGCATGCCCGTATACGAAGAACCCATTATGGTCAACAAACTTCGTCAGGGCGACTATCTGATCCTGAACGGACACCATCGCTGGGCCGGTGCTCTGCAGGCAAACGTTCCGACAGTGCGGATCAAGATCCTTGATCCCGACAGACAATAATCAGAGGGAGGGCTCAGGAATGAAATTAAGAAACAGCAGTCTGAACGAACGGATTCTCGAAGCGAAGGAGATCGTCCGCGTCCTTCTGGATGAGCGCAGGTACCTGCGCCGCAAAAACCTGAAAGACATGCTCAGCGCCGGCACGACAGGAACGCTGATCGTCCTGGGCAAAAAGGTTGTCCGCGAACTTGACCGGAACAGCAGCCAGGCTGTCATTCTTCAGTACAAGCTCCTTTCGGATCTGATGAAGGAAAATCAGGATACTGAATACGGCAGGAAATACGGTTTCCGTGATATACGTACGCTGGAAGACTACAGGAAGAAGGTTCCCTTTACCACCTACGACGATTATGAACCTTACATCGAGCGCATGATGAAAGGGGAACAGAACCTGCTTTCAGCCCAGGCGCCTGTGCATTTTGCCCTGACTTCCGGCAGCATCGGCGTGCCCAAATATATCCCCTCTTCGGAAAATGAACTGAAAAAAAGTGTGAAATACTCTGTGGTGATGGCTTTTGGCGTGGCCAATGAGTACTATATGAACACGACCGGCCGGGGGCTCCCGACAGGCCAGGGCCTGAATGCCATTGAACTGAAAGTGGTAAAAACAGAGTCCGGCGTTGACAAGGGAAACCTCTCAAGCTCACTGCTCAAATCCATGAAGGATTTCATCCCCTATCTGCTGATATCTCCGTGGGAGGTGATCTGCCCCGAGGAGGAGATGGACTTAAGATACCTCAAAGCGCGTCTGGCGCTGGGGCACCGCGATATGGTCTTTATGGATTCCGTCTTCATGACCGGCCTTGTGGATATCATGGATTATATCCGTGAGAACTATGAGATGCTCTGCAGGGACATCTACCACGGCCGCATCAGCAAAAAGGTCAAGGTCCCGGATCATGTCCGTACCGCGCTGGCAAAGCAGCTCACACCGGATCCTGACCGGGCAAAGGAACTGCTGCGTGAATTCCGCGAAGGTTTCGATACGCCGATCATTCCCCGGATCTGGCCCAGAATGAGCTGGATCGGCGGTATCGGAACAGGGGGCTTTTTCCCGTACGCGAAACGCATGCGAAAATACAGCGGCAAAAGCATCCCCTTCAACAACCTGTGCTACGCTGCCTCCGAATCCCTGATCGCAGCCGCAAGACACATGGGGGATGAGTCATACGTGCTGATACCGGACGGCGGGTTTTATGAATTTATACCTGTCGGAAGTACAGACGATCATACGCTGACCATTGAAGAGCTTGAAGTCGGAGAGGATTATGAGATTATCGTGACAAACCTGTCCGGTTTCTACCGCTACCGCCTTCAGGATGTTGTGCGGGTGACAGGTTATTACAATGAGACACCTATGATCCGGTTTGTCTACCGGAAAGACCAGCTGCTGTCCATCGCCGGTGAGAAGACCAACGAGGAATCTGTCCGCTGGGCCGTTGACGCGTTCTCCAGAGCTGTTTCACTGAATGTCAACGATTACAGCGTGTTCGCGGATACCTCCACATCACCGGGGCATTATATCGTGCTGATCGAGCCGGATCATGTTGTTCCGAAAGAGATGATCCCTCACTGCCGCGATGTCCTGGAAGCGAAACTGATGCAGGCAAACCCCATCTATGGTGAATGCGTACATAACGGTACGCTTGCCCCGATGGAACTGGTCTTCCTGCAGCAGCAGACGTATCAGCTGTACCGGGATGTCATGATCATGAAGGGAGCATCCGCCAATCAGCTCAAACCGGTCCGCGTGATCGATACGCCTGTGAAAGAGAAATTCTTCTTTGCCATGCGGGAACCGTATGAAGACTGAAAAGGAAAGTAAAAAAAGGTGCCGGACCGGCACCTGAAATCAAGGAATGTAAGATCGGTAATCAATGCCCCTTGAACAGAGTCCCCACTTTCATGCCCTCTGCGATATCGTAGAGGGCTTTTGGATTCTGTCCGTTGGTGACAATGACGCTGATCCCCTGGGATGTGGCCAGGTCGGCTGCCTGCAGCTTGGTCCTCATGCCGCCCGTGCCACGGCGTGAGCCGGCTCCGCCGGCCAGTTTATATACGCTCTCGTCAATGACGTCGATCCGGTCAATGACCTTCGCGTCTTTGTAGAACCGGGGATCCTTATCATAAAAGCCGTCAATATCGGAGAGGATCACCAGCAGATCAGCCCTGCACAGCACAGCCACAACAGCGGACAGCATGTCGTTGTCGCCAAAAAGCTTCTCCTCCGATTCGATCTCCGTGTAACTGACAGAGTCATTCTCGTTGACAATGGGGATAATGCCGTTCTCCAGCAGCGTCTCAAAGGTGTTGGTCAGATTCTCCTTTTTCACTTCCTGCCGGATATCATCCGCGTTCAGAAGGATCTGGGCAACCGTTTTGTCATAATACCCGAAGAACTTGTCATACAGGAACATGTTCTCACACTGGCCGACCGCGGCGGCTGCCTGTTTCAGGCGCATCTCCTTCGGTTTTTCGCTCAGGTGCATCTTGTTGGCGCCGACAGCGATCGCGCCGGAGGATACCAGTACGACCTCATTTCCCATATTCTGAACATCCGCCAGCACTCTGGACAGTTCTTCCATCAGCCTCAGGTTGCTGTTTCCCAGTTCATTTGTCAGAGTGGACGTACCTACCTTCACTACAATTCTGCGTTTTTTATTTCTCATGATTAGATTTTCCTACCATACGATGACCGGGAAATAGATTGAAACCGCTTCATAGATCCGCCTGGCAGCATCCAGCGGCAGGTTCACGCATCCGTGAGATCCCCAGCTCTTGTAATAATCCTTTCCGAAATCGCCTCTCCAGATGGCATCGTGCATGCCCTGGGAACCGTTGAAAGCGATCCAGTATTCGACCGGCTGTTCATACTTGTCGCCGTTCTTATCCACATCCCGCAGTGTTGCCGGAGATGCCTTTCCCTGTACCTGAAATACGCCCTTCCGGGTGTCGGTATATCCGTCTGTTCCGGTGACACAGTCTGTTGAGAATGTACACTTCCCGTCCTCATACAGATAGACCTTCTGTTCCCGGATATCCACCTCAACATAGCTGTCTCCCACGCCGTTATCTGCGGAGTAGACAAGTCCGCTGTTGAATGCGGGGTCCATCTCAAATGATCCTGCCGCCACAGCCTCCTCAAGCCGGCGTACACAGAAGTCGATATTGAGGTTCCATCCGCAGTTCTCACTGTTGAAGATCTTCTTCACACCATTGTGGGTTGTAAAAGCCACCTCGCCGCGGGGCGTGTCATATTTTTCCTTCAGCTTTGAGAAATAAGCCCTGATCTTATCTTCTTCCCAGCGCACGGAGCCTTCATCCCCGATGAACCGCCAGCCCTGGGTATCGGTCTTTTTCAGGATCTCATAGGTCTCATCAAACCTGACCTTCAGATAGAAAGGCGAATCTTCCCACTGAATGATCCTTTCCGTGATCTCCTCCTCAGGATACTCCGGTGCCACGGCGCCGATTCCGGCCATCATTTCTGTCCCGCCCAGCGAACCGGCCGCTGCGGTGATCGTCATGATGCCGATGAATATTCCTGCTATGATTGAAGATATAATAATCCTGTTTTTTGTCATAAACTCTGTCTGCTCCCCTGATAAAGACTCTTCAGTCATGATATGATCCAGGACCTTTTTACCCCCGCCTGAACCATTACCCTGACTCCTGATACTACTACAGAAACACTTTCAGGTCAAAGGTTTTGTAAGCAGAACCTGCCGGTACACCAGTGCCGTTCTCTACATGATCCTCCCGCCTGCCACGACCAGATCCCCGTCATACAGCGCGACCGTCTGCCCGCGCGTGATGGCCCGGACCGGCCTGTCAAAGACAACTTCCACACGCCCGTCCTCCAGCACGGTGGCCGTCGCCGGCGTCTCTTTTGCCCTGTACCGTGGTTTTGCACTGACACGGATCTGCTCTCCCGCTTCAGGCGGCGCGATGCTGATCCAGTTGACATCCTCCGCGATCAGCCGGTCTGAGAACAGTGCTTCTTCCCGGGACAGACGCACTTCGTTGGAGGCCACATCCTTCTCCCGCACATACAGCGGTTCAGGCAGCGCCAGGCCCAGGCCTTTCCGCTGTCCTATGGTGTAACAGATGATCCCTTTATGCGTGCCGAGCACCTGTCCTTCCGGTCCGATGAACGGTCCGGGCGGATATTCTTTTCCTGTATACGAGCGTATAAAATCCGCGTAATGACCGGTCTGCACAAAACAGATATCCTGGCTGTCCTTCTTGCCGGCATTCACGAATCCGTACCGCCCCGCCACCAGTCGCACAGCCTCCTTGTCCGCATATTCGCCGAGCGGGAACAGCGTATGCGCGAGCTGTTCCTGGGTCATGAAGCACAGGACGTAGCTTTGATCCTTTGCTTCGTTGATCCCCTTTTTCAGCAGCCATCTGCCGCTTTTTTCATCATAAGCGATCCTGGCATAATGCCCGGTCACCACATGGTCACAGTCCAGTTCCACCGCCCTGTGGTACAGCTTCTCAAACTTCATGTACCGGTTGCAGTCAATGCAGGGATTCGGTGTGGAACCGGTTTCATAGGCGCTTACGAACCGGTCTATGACCTGCTCCTGAAAGCCTTCCCGGAAATTGAAAACATAGTAGGGCATTCCCAGTTTTGCCGCCACGCTCCTGGCATCTTCCACATCCTCCAGGCTGCAGCAGCTGTGCTCCCTCGGAATGCTGACATCCTCATTGTCAAATAGCTTCATGGTCACGCCGATGCACGCATATCCGGCCTCGACCATCAGGGCAGCCGCCACAGAGCTGTCCACACCGCCGCTCATGGCAATCAGGGCTTTTTTCGTATTTGTCATCTTATTCCTGTTTTCCGGCATCTCACTCCCCCACGATCCTGCAAATCCTGTCAATTGCCTCCGGGATCTTTTCCGGTGCGACAGATGAATAATTCATGATATAGGTACCCTTCTTCGCTCCCTGCTCGTAGTAATCCGAAGCCGGCGCGAGCCGGATCCCGCTTTCCTCCAGTCTTTCCATGAACAGCTTCTCAGGCATTTCCGTCCGGAGCGTCAGCAGAAAATGAAGGCCTGCATGTTCCTCCGATACAGACGCGATCCTGCTGATCGGACTTTTCCGGATGCTCTCCAGCAGGAGATCTCGTTTCCTTCTGCTCAGCGTGCGCATGCGGTTAATATGCTTTTCAAAATGTCCCTCCCTGATGAAACAGGCCAGCGTGTACTGTTCAAAGGTCGGGACCGTACAGGAATAGAACTGCAGTTTTTCATGGAAGACGGACAGCAGCGGCCGCGGCAGGATCATATAGCTGATCCGCATGGTGGAAGCCAGCGTTTTGGTAAACGTGTTCATATAGATGACACGGTCTGCCGTATCCATCCCGAACAGGGAGGGCAGGGGTCTCCCGCTGAGCCTGAACTCACTGTCATAATCATCCTCCACGATATACCGGCCGGGCTTCCCGGCTGCCCACCGGAGCAGCTCATATCGCCGGCCGGCCGGCATGGTGATCCCGGTCGGGAAATGATGGGCCGGCGTCACATGAACCGTATCGGCACCGGATTCGGCAAGCGCTTTCACTGACAGCCCGCTCCCATCCAGCGGTATCCGCCGAAGCTGCACCGCAAACGCCTCACAGACCAGGGCAGCCTTTCTGTAGCCGGGATCCTCCACCGCAAAGATCCGGTCCAGTCCGAGGATCTGCAGGATCAGGCCATACAGGTACTCTGTCCCTGCTCCGACGATCACCTGATCGCTTTCGATCTCAATTCCCCTGAATGCCTTCAGATGCGCAGCAATCGCTTCCCTGAGCTCCCACACGCCGCCTGTGGGCGGGTTCGTCATCAGCTGCTCCTTGTTGTCCGTCAGGATCCGGCGTGTCAGCCTGGCCCACGTAGTAAAAGGAAAGCTGTCGGGCTGGGTCTGGTTGCTTGAAAAATCGGCAAAAACAGTCCCGTTGCCCGGGTCATGCCGGTCCGCCCCGTCTTCAGTCCGGCTCCTGGCCGGGCCGGCTGTGCCTGTTTCATCCCGGTAGCGCAGAGCGTCGGATACATCCGCCGCGTAAAAACCGCTTCTGGGCCTGGAATAGATATATCCCTCCGTCATGAGCTGGGCGTAGGCATTCTCCACAGTCATAATACTGATATTCAGATGCTTTGCCAGGGTGCGTTTTGAGGGAAGAGGGGCATCCCGCCCGATCGTCCCTGAAAGGATATCATCCCTGATCTTTCTGTAAAGAAATTCGTAAAGCGGTTCGCTTCCCCGCTCATCCAATTCGTATGTCAGCATATCTGGCCTTTTAAAACTTGAAGAAACTGGATATTTGAAAATGGTCAGTTTTAATTATACTGGTGCATAACAGAAGATGCAAGCAAAAGGAGGAGCCCATGAAACGAATACTGACGATCCAGGATATCTCATGTCTCGGCAAATGCTCGCTGACCATTGCGCTTCCGGTCCTCTCGGCCATGGGCTGTGAGACCGTCATCCTTCCGACAGCCCTGCTGAGCACCCACACCATGTTCAAAGGTTTTACATGCAAGGACCTGTCTGACCAGCTCCGTCCGATCGCGGCCCACTGGAAGCAGGAAGGCGTGACCTTCGATGCCATCTATACGGGCTATCTCGGCACAGAGGAGGAGATCGATACCGTCCTTGACCTGATCCGCGATTTCAGGCGGCCTGAAACGATGGTCTTCATCGATCCCGTCATGGGTGACCACGGAAAACTTTACCCCGCATTTGACGAGCACTATGCCGTCAAGAACGCATCCCTGTGCGCCGCAGCGGATGTGATCGTCCCCAACATCACAGAGGCCTGCCTGATGACCGGAAATGAGTACCGCGAGACCTGTGACGAGGCGTATGTGAAGAAGCTGCTCCAGGATCTGACCGCTCTGGGCGCAAAGACAGTCATGCTCACCGGCGTTTCCCTCAGTGAAGGAAAGACCGGCGTCATGGGGTATGACACCGGCAAAAAAGAGTACTTTGTCTATCAGAACGACCTGGTCCCCGCGGCGTATCACGGAACCGGCGATCTTTTTTCCAGCACGCTCCTCGGCGCCCTGATGAGAGGAGATCCCTGGGAGGATGCCATAAAGACCGCCGCGGATTACACAGCGGAAACGATCCGGGTCACCCTGAAGGATCCCAAAAAGCCCTGGTACGGCGTTAACTTTGAAGAGACGCTTCCGAAGCTGATGAAATGAGTCAGCAGGACGCTGTATCTGACGCAAAACCCACGAAGACGCTACTTCTTTCCGGGAAGCAGCGTCTTCATTGATTTCTGATGCTTTTCGATTTTGATTCTACTCAAATGTATCCGCAAGCTCAAGCGTATGCTCTGTGTTCATCCTGTCACACACAGCCAGGAAGGTCTCGAGCGGAACGTTCTGCACAGTCTTGTTCATGCCGCGGATGTTGATGGATACGGTGCCGTCTTCCGCTTCACGGTCGCCCACCACCACAATATAGGGATCACGGAATGTCTTGAAGTACTTGATCTTTTCCTTCATATTCTTATCCGCGTAATCGGCTTCCACACGGATGCGGTTCTTCTTCAGGGCATCCGCCACCTTCTTCGCGTATTCGTTGTGCTCGGGCCGGATCGGAACGACCGCTACCTGGAAGGGTGAGAGCCAGAACGGGAACGCGCCCTTGAAGTTCTCGATAATGATTCCGATAAAGCGCTCCATGGAGCCGAGCATCGCACGATGGATCATGACCGGCTGCTTCTGAGCGCCGTCCTTATCCACATATTTCAGTTCAAAGTTCAGGGGAAGCTGGAAGTCAAGCTGGATGGTACCCATCTGCCACTCTCTCCCCAGGGCATCTTTCATGCTCAGGTCGATCTTCGGTCCGTAGAAGGCACCGTCGCCCTCGTTGATCTCGTAGTTTCCCTCACCGTATTTCTTGTCCAGGATCTTTTTCAGAGCAGCCTCGGCACGGTTCCAGACTTCAATATCCCCCATGAAGTCATCCGGCCTGGTGGACAGTTCCGCCTTGTACGTCAGCCCGAAGGTCCCGTACAGCTGCTCGGCAATATCCATGATGTCGGCGATCTCGTCCTCGATCTGGTCCTCTGTCAGGAAGGTATGGTCATCATCCTGCCGGAACATCTGCACACGGAACAGACCATTGAGCTCACCGGATTTCTCCTTGCGGTGGATCACATCCGTTTCGGAGTAGCGGATTGGAAGATCCTTGTAGCTGTGAAGCGCGCGTTTGTAGACCATAATGGCGTTGGGGCAGTTCATGGGCTTGACCGCGTAGGTATCCGACCCGTCCTCCGCCTCACCGGGCAGAATAAACATGCCGTCCTGGTAGTGTGCCCAGTGACCGCTGGTGACCCACAGCTCCTTCTTCTGGATCTGCGGCGCGGAGATCTCCTGGTAGCCATGCTCTTCGTGGATCTCTCTCCAGTAGGAAAGCAGGGCGTTGAAAAGCTTCCAGCCTCTGGGCAGCCAGTAGGGCATGCCCGGCGCGGTGGAATCGAACATGAACAGATCCTGGGCCGGACCGATCTTTTTATGGTCACGCTCCATGGCCTCTTTGATCAGGTCCAGATGCTCCTTGAGCTGCTTCTTGTCCGGGAAAGCGTATACATAGACGCGCTGCAGGGAATCTCTCTTTTCGTCTCCCCTCCAGTAAGCGCCTGAGACGGACTTGATCTGAAAAGCGACGCTCAGAAGTTCCTGGGAATTGTCCACATGAGGTCCTCTGCAAAGATCCACAAAGTCATCACCGGTCCAGTAGATGGTGATCAGTTCATCCTCCGGCAGATCCTCGATCAGTTCTGTCTTGAACTTCTGACCCTGGAAAAGCTCAAGCGCTTCCGCCCTGGAGACCTCTTTGCGGATCCAGTCTTCCTTGCGCTTCATGATCTCACGCATCTTGTTCTCTATTCCCTTGAAATCGTCCGGTCCCAGATTTCTGGGAAGAATGAAATCATAATAGAAACCATCCGCGATCTGCGGACCGATGGCGTACTGCACATTCTCCCTGCCGAAGATCTCGATCACGGCCTTGGCCAGAATGTGGGACATTGAATGCCGGTACACTTCCAGAAAGTTTTCCTTGCTCATAACATATCTCCTTATCATTTTGAGTCAGCGGGGACGGTTCTGCTGCTTTTTGTGTAAAAAAGAACACGCCCCAACATCACAGCTCGTGTCATGTAAGGACGTGTGTTCACGCGGTTCCACCTTACTTGCCGGCACATCTTCATCTGCGCCGACCTCTCTTTTCGCGACGATCACGGAGTCACCGGGCCGGATTGGGGCCTCTCAGAGGCGGTCTTCAGGCAGCTTCCTTACAGAATGCTCTCAGCACGGTTTTCCCGGCATTCCTCTCTGGGTATCTCCCCTGCCTTACTCTTCTCTTCAACGATTTCCCTGATGATACCACCCGGATCTGAAAAAAGCAAGTGGCAAAGCCTTATCACCCCGCGTAATAGAGTCTTTCGAAGTAAGATTCCTCATCTTCTCCCTCGATCTTGCGGGGCCATCCGCTGCCTGTGATCCTGACCCGCACAATGCTTCCGTCCGCCTTTTTCAGATCGACAACTTCCTTTCCGTCAGTCCGCCAGATCGTCAGCTCCTCTCCGGCCCCGACGGTGCCGCCCCCTGTCTCTGTACCGACGTCCTCAGGGCCGTCCGCTTCGATCAGCGTGACCGGCAGGTCGCGAACCGTCTTCAGCTTCATGCCGAACCCGCTCGCAATGTAGTAAGGATCCTCCGTGCATGCCATACCGTTCTCGTCCAGATGGTAGGTGCGGTATCCTCCATATGTGCTGAGCATCTGCATTCTTGTTTCAAGCAGGAACGACTCCGGATCCATCGGCATGACTGTCGAGACCAGATCTGACGCTTCGTCCCACTGCCACGCCAGGCCTGCGTCCATGCTTCCCGCCCAGAAGGGTGCCTCATGGCTCAGGTCAAACACATGGATCGAATGATAGTCATTTTCCGAAGTCAGATCAAGATACAGGTAGTTCCTGCCATCCGCCGTGTGCATCATCAGGCCTTTCATGTTAAAATAATACAGGTCGCTGCGTGTACAGCTGTTGTTCCCGCAGTTCACACCGATGCTCACGCGCCCGCCATTTTCCATGGCGCCGTCATAATTGTCATATTCCCATGTGATGGAAAAGTCTTCGAACTGCCCGTCTCCGTCAAGATCCACCCTGTCATCCAGCCACTGATCCATCCGATAGCAGAAAGCCCCCTGAGGGGCGTGATATGCATCAGTGAAGAGGTCCGGATACTCCGAGAAGCCGATGTGAATATGCTGGGCGCCGGCCGCATACGGCGCGATGGCGTAGGGATTGAACATGACTGAGATCCCGTCGTGTTCCATCACCCAGTTGTAATCATACTCACCGCCGCTGATCGCATAGGAGCACAGCAGATCACTCAGGTCAGGCTCCAGATAGTTCTGATATTGATCCTCCAGTTTCTCCCGGACCACATTCCTGAAGGCTTCTTCGTCAGTGATCACAGCCGAGAGCGGGATCTCCTCTCCGGTACTGACGTCAAAGCTGTGTCCGGTAAAGCTGTAATAACCGTGGGCACCGCCGGAGTAATCCTCATATTTCTGGACAAAACTGAACACTTCCCCGTCATAGCGCCGCATGATGACGTCCGTCCTGACATAAGCTTCATAATCCTTCTGATATTCCTGATGATCGGTTCTGGACCATTCACAGTATTCCTTAAAGCGCTCTGACAGCTCCGAGAACATGTGATCGGAATATGCCTTCAGTGAAGCCGCAAGGGCAGGATGCTGCTGCGCATCCTCCCTGCTCAGGACAACGCCCTGAAGTTCCCCCTGGCCGTAAGTCTGATATGTCTTCTCATCATAGTCGTATAGAGCCTTCCGGCTGATCAGCGCAGATCGTCCCGATTCCACTCCCTGAGATCCTTCTTCGCTGCCGGCGAGCGCCGGTGATATGAAAAGTGCTGCGGCAAAGATGACCAGCGTCAGAAAGGCTGTCTTCCCGCCGGAACGTTTTCTGTGTTTCTTCCATCTGTACATGTTATTCCTCCTTACCGTCTGCACGCCTTCCTGATCTCCTCTGTCACGATCCGGAGCGCTTTGATGCGGGCATACTTCTTGTCATTGGATTCCAGGATATGCCATGGCGCAAATTCAGTGCTGGTCTTCTGAAGCATTTCGTTCACGGCCTCCTCATACTGGTCCCACTTCTCACGGTTGCGCCAGTCCTCATCCGTGATCTTCCACTGTTTCTCGGGGGTATTCTGCCGTTCCGTAAACCGCTCCAGCTGGGTATCGGAATCGATCTGAACCCAGAATTTGATCACCACCGCGCCCCAGTCAGAGAGCTCTTTCTCGAACTCGTTCATCTCATTGTAAGCACGCTGCCAGTCGTTTTCTGTGCAGAATCCCTCCAGCCGCTCCACCATCACACGGCCGTACCAGGTCCTGTCGAAGATGGCGATGTGTCCGTCTTTAGGCAGTCTGGTCCAGAAACGCCAGAGGAAATGCCGTGCCTTCTCATGAGGTTCCGGGCTTGCGATCGGCTGGACCTCATAGCCCCTGGGATCCAGTGCGCTGGTGATGCGCTTGATGTTGCCGCCCTTTCCGGCAGCATCCCATCCCTCATAGGCAATGATCACCGGGATCTTCTTTCTGTACAGCTCGTTGTGGAGATCCTTCAGTTCATCCTGCAGAGCGTCCAGCTGCGTATCATATTCCTCATCCGTCAGTTTCTTGTCATCCAGGGAAACATCCTTTAACAGCGGCATCCTGATGAGCGGGAAGGTGTTCTGCAGGATCGGGGCTGCAAGGTCATGGTTCTGCAGCGCCGTCTCGATCCCCTGGTTAAGGAACCGCAGCACCTGGAGTTCAGCCCATTTCCGGTCCTTTGCGTCGATGATATACCAGGGAGATGAAGGCCTGTTCGTATCCGTCAGATACCGGTCATAGATCTCCTGATATCTGTCGTAATGCCTGTTCTCCTCCAGGTCATACTCACTGACCCGCCACTTTGTGTTCTTATCGTCCGTCAGGTCATCCAGCCGCTTTTTCTGCTCTTTCCGGCTGATGTTGAAAAAGAACTTCATGACCAGGTATCCGTTGTCCGTCAGGGAGCGCTCCGTGCGGTTGATGCTCTGGATCCTCATTTTGTAGAGCTGTTCATCCGGCTTCTTCTCCAGCAGTCCGGAGGTCGCCTCCTCCATCCAGTAAGAATCAAAGAAGGTGAATTTTCCGGCTTCCGGTATATCCATCAGGTATCTCCTCAGGAAGGGATAACGCTTCTCCTCCTGGGTCGGAGCGCTCATGGTCCGGACCTTGAAGAATCTGGGATCAATATTCTTGATCACACGTCCGATCGTACTCCCTTTTCCGGCGGCGCCCCAGCCTTCAAAGATAACCATGACAGGCAGTTTTGCCTCCTTGATCCTGGTCTGAAACCCGAACAGTTTTTCCTGCGCTGCTTTCAGTTCACTTTTCAGCTGATCCGCTTCCGGCACAGCCGCTTTCACAAAATCCGTCAGCATGATGATCTTATCTCCTTCCCTTTATTCTGCTTCTTACAACTCATTATACTTTATGATATAGTCACCAAAAGTAAGATTACGGATTGTTCCGCTCTTCGAGCTTCCACAATCCTGTCCTCCATTCGCAATTCGCGGGGCCCCTTCCCCACTTCTTGCTCATGTAGGGCGCGCCCCAAATACCCTTCCCTCCACTCGTGCAAGCACGGTTCCGGGAATGGTACTTTTGGCGCTGTAATCATATTATACACGTTTCAGGTCCCGATATAAACCTTTATTTGCTTCAGATTCCAAGCTTCCAGCATTTCACGTCGATCAGCGCGCTTCCGTCACAGCGGAAAATGATATCCTCCGCTTCAAGCGGCGTGTAGAGC
>JAGCAV010000180.1 GCA_017652545.1 Lachnospiraceae bacterium | reverse complement strand
GATCACGCCGGAGATGTTTGACCGGCTGATCGCCCACCCGTCCACCAGTGAGTCCATGGATATGTTCATGCGGACATGGGCCGACAAGTTCGGGGAAAAGGAGATCAGTGACCTGCTGAGATGAATCAGTTTGCAGTATGCGAATAACGGAGGGTGATCATGTTAATCGTTCATGTGACCTATGAACTGAAAGACGGTATGAGGGATACGTTCCTTCAAAAACTGGCAGAACTTCAGATTGCCGAAAAGAGCCGTGAGGAGGCAGGAAACTATGACTACACATACTTCCTGCCGATTGATGGCAGCAATACGATATTTCTGACGGAAGCCTGGGAGAACCTTGAAGCACAGGCAGCTCATACGCAGACAGCGCATTTTAAGGAGCTGGGTGCCTTAAAGGACGCGTGTGTGAGCCGGGCTGTGATCAGGAAGTTCGACGGGGCAGTTGAGGTGTAACTGACGCAGGATCCGGAGGGATGTTTCAGGCACCGGGCATGACAGATGCCGGGTGCCTTCTTTAATCAATAATCAATGGCAGGGATAAAAAATGGAGAACAGGGAATTCTATATTGACCATGACGGGATCGCGCTTCACGCGAAGCTGACGTTTCCGGCGGAAAAGAAGGAAAAATACCCGCTGCTCATCATTGAGCACGGCTATACCGGCGATATGGAGGAGCCGCATATTGTTGGCGTGGCGCAGGCGGCCACAGATATCGGATTCGCGGCGCTGCGGATCGAGCTCTACGGCCACGGAAAAAGCGGCGGGACGTTTCGCGAGCATACGATTGTCAAATGGATCTCGGAGATGCTCACGGTGATCGATTACGCGAAGTCGCTGGATTTTGTCGACGGGCTCTATCTGGCCGGGCATTCCCAGGGCGGCCTGACGGCGATGCTGGTCGGCGCCATGGAGCGGGATGTGCTGGACGGACTGATTCCGCTTGCTCCCGCGATCGTGATCCGGGATATGGCCCTCAAAGGATGTGTCTTTGAGGCCGAGTTCGATCCGGACCATATCCCGGATGAGATCAACCCGTCGGAGGACCGGGTACTCTCCGGAAACTATGTCAGAGCAGCGCAGATGCTGCCGGTGGACGAGGCGATCAGCAGGTTCAAAAAGCCGGTCCTGATCGTTCACGCCGACACGGATGAAACTGTCCCGGTATCCTATGCCTTTGAGGCAGCGGAAAAATACAGCGATGTGCAGCTGGTGATCATTGAAGGAGATACACACTGTTACGACCATAAACTTCCGGAAGTGATCAAAGCGGTGAAGGATTTCCTGATCAGAACGGAAACAGAGAGGAAAAAACACTGACCGGGCCGGTCACAGAAGTCCCGCCTGCCCGATCAGGTAGATCCACAGGAAGAGCGTGAACAGGGACAGTACCGTCCCGATCACCACGAACTGGCCGGCAAGCTCTCCGTCACATCCCATGCTGGATGCCATGGAATAGGAGGCCGCCGCGGATGGCGTCGCAAAGCAGGCAAAGATCGCAAAACGCTCTGCCGGTGAGAACCCGGCGGCGATCGTGGCCAGCAGCGCCAGGGCGGGAATGATCACAAGCCGAAGAGCAAGACCGGAAATAAGAAGTTTCTTATACCGTCCCGTTTCTGAAAAATGCAGACTTCCGCCAAGGACGAACATGGCCATCGGTGTCGTCAGCTGGTTAAAAGCGTTGAACGGCTTATTCAGCGCTTCCGGGAAATGGATCTTCAGGACATAGCAGAAAATGCCGACGATCGCGCCGATAATGATCGGATTGGTGAGTACGCTTTTAAATAGCGCCTTTCTGGAGCTGGCTTTCTGTCCCCCGAAGTACTCAAGGATCAGCACAGCCGCGACATTGTAGAACGGAACCAGGAGCGCGATAAGCATCGCCGAGAGAGAAGCACCGTCCTGTCCGTAAACGCTCTGCGTCAGCGGCAGGGCATAGAGGACGGCATTGCTGCGGTAGACCGCCTGTATGAATGAACCTGCCTGCTTTTTGTCCTTTACCACACGCGGGACCGTGAGCAGAAGGACCACGACCAGGATCAGTGCCAGCCCTGTGCCGAAAAGCACGAACGATATCCGGAATTTCAGATCCGGGTCGATGCTGTAAATGTTATAAAAAGACAGAAAAGGATAGAAGCAGCGGAAGATGACCTTATTCAGCCTGTTCAGAAAGGCTTCATCCGTGACACCGGCCCGGCGCATGATGAAACCGTAGAGCATATAGATGAGAAAAGGCGTGACGGCTGTGACTGCAACAACAAAACTTTCCATAATCAGCACCACCAGGGGCAGCGGGAGCCTGGTCCCGCTGCCTGTTTATTATCCGCGATATTTATAAGATACAGCCCCCTTCACACCCGGCTTCATGCAGAACACATTGCCGGCCAGAGGATATTCTGCCGGATCTGTATCCTGGGAAGCGGTCGTGATGAAAAGGATATCCATATTTTCCCCGCCGAAACAGCAGGAGGAAACATTCAGGGCAGGAAGCTCATACTTCTCAAGCATGCAGCCTGTCTTCGGATCCCACCTTGTCACGGCGCTGCCGCCCCAGAGGGCGATCCAGAGCTTTCCTTCCTCGTCGATCGTCATGCCGTCGGGATGACCGGTGTTTTCGGGAACACGGATCACGACCTCCGGATCTGAAACGGTTCCGGAGGTGATATCATACGCGTAGCGTGTGACCGTCTGCGCGGTGGTGTCCACGAAATAGAGCGTTTTCCCGTCCGCGGTCCACGCAAGGCCGTTCGACAGATACACATCCGGGATGATCTTTGATACGCTGCCATTGGTATCCAGGCAGTACAGCGCGCCTGTGGGCGGATCGCCGGCCTTTGACGAGAGCGCCATGGTCCCGGCCAGCAGCCGGCCGGCAGGGTCGACCTTTCCGTCGTTGAACCGGTTTCCGGGAATACCGGATTCGGGATCCGCCAGGAAGTGCTTCTCCCCGTCCGGGAAATCCACCTCATACAGCCCGCTCTTCAGGGCCGCGATCATGCCGCCTTTTTCCCGCAGAACGGCGCAGCCGACCTGCTCCCCGGCCTCCCAGCATGTGAGGTTTCCGTCTTTATGGGAAAAGATCTTTCCCGCCTCCACATCGATAAAATAAAAGGTGCCGGTCTTTTCATCCCACACGGGTCCTTCCGCGTTGATACAGTTTGATCTGATATACAGTTCCGGTTTCATTTTGCTTTTTTCCTTTCATGGGAACACTGGAAAACAGACCGGCAGCGTTACTGCTGCGTGATCCCGCTTGCTTCTCCTGCCTTTTCCATCGCCTTCATCTTTTCATTGGACTCATCGAACGCGTAGTATTTCGGGATGGTACCGAACTCCATGCCGCCGGAGACATTTAGGGTGACGCCGGTGATGTAGCCGGCCCAGGAACTGGCAAGGAACAGGGCGGCCGTGCCCACCTCCTCCGGCTCTCCGCCGCGGCCCATCCAGGAATAGTGGTTGCAGCGGTCCAGATAAGCCTGCGGATCCGCGCTGCGCTCCATCTCCTTGTAGACGATCTCCGTCATGATGTGCCCAGGGCAGATCGCGTTGACACGGACCCCGTGCCGTGCCTCCTCGATGGCGATGGTCTGGGTCATGGAGTTGATTCCGCCCTTCGTGGATGAATAGCCGGCCGTCTGTTCCTGACCGACCTTGGAGATAATGCTGGACATGTTGATAATGGAGCCCTTCGTTTTGCGAAGATGCGGGATGGCGTATTTACACCCGTAGAATTCACCCATCAGGTTGGTGGCCAGCACCTGCTGGTAGCTTTCGATGCTCATGTCACAGGCATCAAAGTGCAGGGGATTGTATCCGGCATTGTTGACCATGGTGTCAAGGCGGCCGTATTTTTCAACCGCGAAATCGACCAGCGCTTTTACCTGCAGGTGATCGGAGACGTCACACTGGAAGAAAGTACATTCCCCTTTTCCGAGCCCGTTCAGTTTCGCGGCAGCTTCCTCACCTTTCTCTTTACGTCTCGCCGCGATGACGACATTCATGCCGGCTTCGACAAAGACCTTTGCGCATCCGTAGCCGATCCCGGTGTTTCCGCCGGTGATAATGGCAACTTTTCCCTTCATTTCCTCTTCGATGGATCTCATATATGCCTGCCTCCTGATGTTTAAAAAAGCGGATTTGTTTTTGCGTGTCTTACTTCTGGCGACTGTATCATTATATCACACAGGGCCTGCCTGCAACAGGCGAATTACCGGAAAACGCTTTGATCATGCTGCTGCCCGGTGCCGAAGCTGTTATGTGAAAAAAGAACTGTAAAAATGAACAGTTTCTAGTATACTACTATTTATACTGCTTATGAGAATTTGCGAAACAGGTCTGCGGATCTGCTAGCCGGATGATAAACGGAACCTATGATGAACAAAGAGACAATATCAGCGGATCAGAATGCTTCCACGCTCAGCACAGCCCTTGTCGCGCTCAGCGCGAACGCAGGCATTTCCCTGACCTTCGGCGGGAAGCGGATCTGGATCGATGCCCTGCACAAAATGCCGGCACAGGGGCCGGACGGCTACTCCCATGTGACACCTGACATGTGGGACCGGATGAGGCTTGACAGTGCCTTTACCGATCCGGATCTGATCTGTTTTACGCATTATCATGATGATCACTGTTCACAGGAGATGGCTGCGCAGGCGCTGCATGCCTTCAGTAAGGCCGGCCTTATTCTTCCGGGACCGCCTTCGACACCCGGAAGCTTCCCCGGGGCCCTGATCCTTTCCGGACACCGGGTCGTGATCAGGTCCGATGACCTGACCCTGCGCTTTATCCGCCTGCCGCATGAGGGGGCACAGTACCGGAATGTGAGCATGTACGGTCTGGTGATCTCCTCACATGACAGGACGATCCTGGTTGGCAGCGACTGCGAGACCGCCAGTTTGCGTCTGGCGGATCTGCTCCGGGATGAACTGAAGGGAACGCGCATAGACCTGGCGATTCTGCCGTTTCCCTGGCTGACACTGCGAAAGGGACGCGCTTTCCTGGAACAGAATATCAGGCCGGCGCACCTCATCCTGTATCATATTCCGTTTGAAGCGGATGACATCAACGGATACCGGGACGCGGTCCGCAGATCGGCTGATGAATTTCTCCGGACGCATGGCAGTGATCATATGGATGTCAGGCTGCTGGAGGATCCTCTGCAGGCTGAACTGGTTATCCTGCAGAAACCAGGAACACGAAGTATGGAGGAATGAAACATGGCGGGAGGCAGAGGACCGGGTCTGAACGGTCATCTCAGAGGGGCATATTTATCGGAGGAAGAGAAGGAGAATCAGCCGAAAGTCACACCGGAACTGCTCAGGCGCGTATTCTCTTACCTGAAACCGTACACGAAGCAGCTGATACTGGTCCTGATCTGTATTGCGGCCTCGTCATTCATGACGCTGATGCCGTCGATCCTGACCGGCAAGATCATAGATGAGGGCCTGATCAAACAGGACCTTAAGGCGCTGGTATTCTATATAGTCATGTCGCTGGCTGTGACCTTTCTGGCAAACCTGATCGGTGTCGCGGAGAGCTATATCAATACATGGATCGCGCAGCACATCACCTTTGACATGCGCAATGAGATGTACGCGCACCTGCAGAAGATGTCACAGCGCTTCTTCACGAACAACAACCAGGGCGATATCGTGACCCGCATGACGAGTGATATCGACGGCGTCCAGACGGTGATCACGAATACATTCACCAGCATCCTGTCCAACGTGATCACACTGGTCATCGCCGCGATCGCGATGTTTCAGAAGAACTGGATCCTGGCGCTTGTCGGCATTGTCATTGTGCCGCTGTTTACACTTCCCACCAGACGCGCGGGCAAGGCCAGATGGTCCCTGACGAATGAATCCCAGGCGGCCAATGACGAGATCAACGGCATCCTGAACGAGACGCTCTCGGTCAGCGGCCAGCTGCTGGTAAAGCTGTTCGGAAAAGAGAAGAAGGAATATGACAGGTACAGGCAGATCAACGAGAAGATGATCGGCCTCAACATCCGGGAGAGAATGGCCGGCCGCTGGTTCTTCGTGGTGCTGTCGACATTCACGAGCATCGGACCGATGCTGATCTATCTGGTCGGCGGCATCCTGATGATCCGCTACGGCCACAATCTGACGGTGGGTGACATTACCGTGCTGGTCGCGCTGCTCGGTAGAATGTACATGCCCGTGAACAGCCTTCTGAACATCCAGGTGGAGTGGATCCGGTCCATGTCCCTCTTCTCCAGGATCTTTGATTACTTTGACATCCCGGTGGAGATCGAGAACGCGCCGGATGCGGTGATCCCGGAAACGGTGGAAGGAAATGTGGAATTTAATCATGTCGGCTTCGCCTATGAGGAGCCGAACCGCATCCTGAAGGACATCAGTTTCCGGCTGGAGGCGGGCAACAGCATTGCGATCGTCGGTCCCTCCGGCTCCGGCAAGAGTACGATCATCAACCTGATCCCCAGGCTTTATGATGTGAGCGAGGGGTCAGTCACCTTTGACGGAATCGACGTGCGTCAGCTTGATCTGGCATTTCTGCGCAGCCAGGTTGGCGTCGTGTCCCAGGAGACCTATCTTTTCAACGGAACCATCCGCGAGAATCTGCTCTACGCCAAAGAGGACGCGACGGAAGAGGAGATGATCGACGCTCTTAAAAAGGCAAATATCTACGACTTTGTGTCGAAGCAGGAAAGCGGTCTGGATACGCAGGTCGGTAACCGCGGCCTGAAGCTCTCGGGAGGAGAAAAGCAGCGGATCGCGATCGCGAGGGTCCTGCTGAAGGATCCGACGATCTTCATATTTGATGAAGCGACTTCCGCCCTGGATTCGATCTCGGAACAGAAGATTCAGGAAGCGATCGATCCGATCATCGAAAGCCGGACCAGTATCCTGATCGCGCACCGCCTGTCCACGATCCTCGCGGCTGATGAGATCCTGGTCGTTAAGGACGGAACCATTGTGGAGCGCGGGCAGCATAAAGATCTGGTCAGCGCCGGCGGTGTGTACCAGGAGCTGTACGAGACACAGTTCTCGAAGGCGCTGACGCCACAGGAAGACGGGACATCCGAGCTGGAACAGTATCTGTGGGGGGTGCAGCCGGCAGACGAGCCGTGAGGCACCGTGAAAATAAGTAACAGGCAGAAGGATCACAGATCCGAAGGTTTTTTCTGGAAAGGAGGGATCCGGTCAGCCTATTATGGACCGGGTCATCGAAGAAGAGACATGGCCGGAAAGAAAACAGCAGAAAAAAGCAGCGTCGAGCAGAAACTCACTGAATACAGCAGGCTGCCGGATCAGGAGGTCTTCCGGATATTCAACACCCGCGAGGAGGGACTCAATCAGGTTGAAGCGGACAGCAGGCTGGAAGAGTACGGAAGGAACATCATAGACGCCGGCAATGAGAACAGTTTGCTGAAACGCGTCAGGGAAGCCATCATCAATCCCTTCAACATCGTTCTGCTTGCCGTAGCCGGCGTTACGCTGGTCACGGATGTCATTGTCGCGGAAGATCCGAGCTGGGCCACCTTCCTGATGCTGGTGTTCGTGATCATCATTTCCGGTGTGATCTCCTTTGTGCAGTCGGAAAAGTCCAACAGCGCCGCGAAAAAACTCCAGAAGATGATCAGGAACCGGATCGATGTCATCCGGAACGGCAGCGAAATGGAGATCGATATCGAGGAAGCCGTTCCTGGAGATATCGTGAAGCTGGCATCCGGCGACATGATCCCCGGAGATGTCCGCTTTATTGAGACAAAGGACCTGTTTATCGACCAGTCCCAGCTGACCGGTGAAAGCAACCCTGTTGAGAAGTTCGCAGGACCGGACATGGAGGGAAGCACCATCTCGGAGCTTGACAACCTGGGCTTTATGGGCAGCAATATCGTGTCGGGCAGCGCCAGAGCCGTTATCCTCACCACAGGCAACGGCACCTATTTCGGGAGCATGGCAAAGAGCCTGAACACCTATCAGGAGAAGAGCAGCTACGAGCAGAATGTCGATTCCATCAGCCGGCTTCTGATCCGGTTCATGGTGATCATGGTGCCCGTCATCTTTATTGCCAACTTTATCACCAAGGGCAACTGGCTTGAATCCCTGATGTTCGGCATCACCATCGCCGTTGGAATCATGCCGGAGATGCTGCCGGTGATCATGACCTCGTCCCTGGCAAAAGGCGCTGTGAACATGTCCCGGAAACAGACGATCGTCAAGCGTCTCGGGGCGATCCAGACCTTCGGTGAAATGGACGTGTTCTGCACGGATAAGACCGGCACGCTGACCCAGGATGAGATCGTACTTGAAAAATATATGGATGTTCTCGGCCGGGAAGACAAACGGATCCTGCGCCACGCATTCCTGAACAGCTACTTTCAGACAGGCCTTAAGAATCTCATGGATGTCGCCATTATCTCCAGGGCGGAGAAGGAGGAGCTGTCCTACCTGAAAGAGGCTTATGTGCGCGAGGATGAGATCCCGTTTGACTTCAGCCGGCGCCGCATGAGCGTGGTGCTGCGGGACAAGGGAGGAAAGCGGCAGCTGATCACCAAGGGCGCTGTCGAGGAGATCCTGTCCATATGCAGCTTTATTGAGATCAACGGCGAGGTGAAGCCGATCACAAAAGAGCTGATCGAAAACGCGCAGAAGATCGCCACGGAAAACAACCTGGAAGGCATCCGTGTTGTTGCCGTTGCCCAGAAAAACAATGTGCATGACGTGAAAACCTTTGGTGTGGACGATGAGAGCGAGATGGTCCTGATCGGGTTTGTCGGCTTCCTTGATCCGCCCAAGCCGTCTGCCGGATCGGCGATCGCGGCACTGAAGAACAACGGCCTGCGCACCGTGGTACTGACCGGAGACACGGAGGGGGTTGCCATCAATATCTGCGGACGTCTGGGAATACCCACAGACTATACGCTGACGGGTGTCCAGGTGGATGAAATGGACGATGCGCAGCTGCAGGCCGCCTGCGAGAAATGCCATATCTTCTCCAAGCTGTCTCCCTATCAGAAGCAGCGTGTCGTGAAGGCGTTCCAGACCAACGGGCATACGGTCGGCTACATGGGTGACGGGATCAATGACAGCCTGCCCCTCAAGCAGGCGGATGTCGGTATCTCCGTGGATACGGCTGTGGATATCGCAAAGGAAGTGGCGGACATCATCCTCCTGGAAAAGGATCTGAACGTGCTGAACGAAGGCGTGATCGAAGGAAGGCGGACCTTTGCCAACATGTCCAAATATCTGAAGATGTCGGTAAGCGGCAACTTCGGAAACATGTTCTCGGTCCTGATCGCGAGTGTGTTCCTGCCGTTCCTGCCGCTGCTGCCCCTGCACATCCTGGTACAGAACATCCTGAACGATTTCGCGCAGCTTGGCATGCCTTTCGACCATGTGGAGGATGAATACATCCGCCTGCCGAAGAAGTGGGATATCCCGGGCATCAGAAAGTTCATGGTCATTTTCGGCCTGCTCAGTACCGTTCTGGACGTGCTCTGCTTCCTGGTCCTTTGGTATGTGTTCCGCTTCAATGAGATATCACTGGCCGGCTACTTCCGCTGCGGCTGGTTCATGTTCGGCGTCATCTCACAGACCATCGTCATTCACACCATCCGTACGCCGAAGATCCCGTTCATTCAGGATCGGGCCTCCGTGCAGCTGATGCTCTCCACCTCGCTGGTGGTGGCGGTCACACTGCTGATCGGCTTTACGCGCATCGCCGGGCTCTTCGACCTTCCGGTCATGCCGCCTGCCTTTGGAATATGGCTCGTCATCCTGATGGTGGTATACAGCCTGCTGGCGCAGATCCTTAAGGGGATCTATATCAGGATCAATAAGGAATGGGTCTGAAGCCGGAGCTTTTAATTCCGGGAAAAATGGAGAGGTAAAATGACATACGAAGAACAGGTCCGGAAAATGACGGACATAATGGCCGCTTTCATCGGCTATACCGGGAAAAAACTGCCGGATGACGTGACCGCGAAGCTGGAAGAACTGCGGGCCGGGGAGGATGATCCCCTGGCAAAAGTGATCTATGACACCATGTTCCGCAATCAGGAACTGGCCATGCAGCTGGACCGCCCGTCCTGCCAGGATACAGGCGTCCTGCAGTTCTGGGTAAAGTGCGGGACCCGCTTTCCGCTGATCGATGATCTGGAAGCGCTCCTGAAAGAAGCGGTGGTGAAAGCGACTTTCGAGACCCCGCTGCGCCATAATTCCGTTGAAACCTTTGACGAGTACAATACCGGAAGAAACGTCGGAAAAGGCACGCCGACCGTCTGGTGGGATATCGTGCCCCGCTCGGACAAATGTGAGATCTACACCTATATGGCCGGCGGCGGCTGCACCCTTCCCGGAAACGCGACCGTGCTCATGCCCGGTGAAGGGTATGAAGGCGTGACGAAATTTGTGCTGGACCGGATGACAAGCTACGGGCTGAACGCCTGCCCGCCTCTTCTGGTCGGGGTGGGGATCGCCACTTCCGTGGAGACGGCTGCGCTGCTTTCCAAGAAGGCGCTGATGCGTCCGATCGGTTCGCATAATCCAAATGAGCGGGCCGCGAAAATGGAAAAGCTTCTGGAAGACGGGATCAACGCCATCGGGATCGGACCGCAGGGAATGGGCGGAAAAGGCACGGTCATGGGGGTGCATATCGAGAACACGGCAAGGCATCCCTCCGCGATCGGTGTTGCCGTAAATGTCGGGTGCTGGAGCCACAGACGCGGACATATCATCTTTGACAAAGACCTGAATTACGAAGTCACCACACATTCCGGTGTGAAGCTGCAGGGGGTGAACTGATCATGGTTGAATACAGGGATGGAAAGAAAATACTGGTGACGCCTGTTACGGCAGAGGACCTTGCCGATATCCGTATCGGAGACATTGTATATCTGTCGGGAAGCCTGACGACCTGCCGGGACGTGGCACACCGCAGGGTCGTGGAAGAAGGGCGGGAGATTCCGGTTGATGTGCGGGGCAATGCGATCCTTCACGCTGGCCCCATCATCAGGCCGCTGGAAGATGACAGGTTTGAGATGGTGTCGGTCGGGCCGACGACCTCCATGCGTATGGAAAAGTTCGAGTACGAATTCGTAAAGACCACCGGCGTGCGCGTGATCGTAGGCAAAGGCGGAATGAAGGAACAGACGGCTGCCGCCTGCAGGGAGTTCGGCTGCATCCATACGGTCATACCGGCAGGCAATGCCGTGGTGGCGGCCGTGGCGGTGGAGGAGATCGTGCAGGCCGAGTGGAGAGACCTGGGCATGCCGGAAACGCTGTGGAACTGCCGCGTAAAGGAATTCGGTCCGCTGATCGTTTCGATCGACAGCCGGGGAAGAAACTACTTTGAAGAAAAGAAGGTCGAGTACAACAGACGGAAAGATGAACAGATCCAAAAGATCAGCGCACAGGTCGGGTTCATCAGATGATTTCGGAGGACGGTGACAAAAACACCGTCCTCCTTTGATTCACAAAAGTTCACAGAAAAAACACAGAATGTTGTAAATTGCGTCACAAATCCGGCCTATCTTATCCAATGGTAAAACAATAAAGCTTCCGGGGAGAAACCTCCGGATAAAAAGGAAAGAAGGCCAAAGATCATGAAGACAACAGGGAAGATGACAAAAAAGACTGTCCGGTCCGTGTGCGGGCTGCTGGCGGCAGGTTTGCTGGCTGCAGCGGCGGTGATGCCGATGCAAGCAGCTGCGGATGAGGAAGAAACGCAGCCTCAGCTGATCACACAGGCGGAGGCGGGTGAAGTGACATTCAGTACGGATTATCCCGGGGTCACGGTCAAACCGGGCGGGACCTCAACATTTACTCTGTACATAACCAATACCGGGTCGGAAGAGACCACCGTCGACCTGAGCGCCGAGGATCTCCCGGACGGATGGGAAGGAAGATTCAAAGGCAGTTCCAACGAAGTCTCCATGGTCCATGTAGGCGCGTATCAGAAAAAAGAAGATTCACCTTCTCTGAGCTATTCACTGACCGTTCCGGAAGATACAAAGGAAGATACATATACGATCAGGCTCAGTGCGAAGGGCGGCGATGTGGATGAAGACCTGGCGCTGACCGTGAAAGTTGACGCGGAAGAAAAGAAGATCGGCGCAGGTGATTTCTCGACAGACTATGCGCAGCAGGAAGGTGTTGCCGGAACAAAGTTCAGCTTCACGACGACACTGACCAACAACAGCGGTGAGAACATGACATATTCGCTGTCAGCGGAGGGAGCTCCGGAAGGCTGGAATGTGACGTTCACGCCGTCCGACACGACCACCGCCACCTCTTCGGTACCGGTGGATGCCGGTGCCAGTTCCACGATCAAGGCGGCTGTTGTTCCCGCGCAGAATGTGACAGCCGGTGAGTATCCGATCACACTTGTCGCCGCCGGCGCAGGGGAAACGCTTGAACTTCCCGTTACCGTCAGTATCACCGGTACATACAGTCTGACGGCAACGACACCGACCGGCAACCTTTCCGTCAGTGCCTACGCGGGAGAGTCAAAGGATGTGGCCCTCTCCATACAGAACACGGGGAACATCGACCTGACCGCCATCAGCCTGAAGGCCCAGGCCTCTACAGACTGGGAAATCACATTTGACCAGGATACGATCAATGACATTCCTGCAGGCGGAAGCGCAGACGTGATGGCACACATCACACCGGCAAAGGATGCGATCCTGGGTGACTATGTGACCGTCATCACGGCATCAAATGACGCTGTTTCATCGGATTGTGCCCTCAGAGTTTCTGTTCAGAACCATACAGGCTGGGGAATCGCGGCGGTTGCGATCATTGCGGTTCTGATTCTCGGACTGGTTCTGATCATTCGCAGATTTGGCAGGAGATGACAATCATGACGGATACAATGATTATCCGTACCGAAGATCTGACCAAAGCCTACGGCACAAAAACAGCTGTCAATCATCTCAGCCTGGAGATCAGGCGGGGTGAGATATTCGGGCTGCTCGGACCGAATGGTGCGGGAAAAACGACAACGATACTGATGCTTCTGGGACTGACCGAACCTACGCAGGGCAGGGCGCTGATCGACGGGTATGACTGCACAAGGCAGTCCATGCAGGTCAAGCGGATCACCGGATACATGCCGGACAATGTCGGGTTTTACGGCGACATGACTGGCAGGGAGAACCTTAAGTTTACGGCAAGGCTGAACGGGATTCCGGAAAAAGAGATCGATCCGCTGATCAACAGCCTGATCGAAAAGGTTGGTATGGCGCACGCTGCGGACCAGAAGACGGGAACCTATTCAAAAGGTATGCGGCAGCGGCTCGGCATTGCGGATGTCCTGATTAAAGACCCGGAAGTCATCATCATGGATGAGCCCACGGCAGGCCTTGACCCGGAAGGCATGCGTGAGTTCCTGAGCCTGATCAAACAGCTGAGCACACAGGACGGGAAAACGATCCTGGTATCCAGCCATCAGCTCTACCAGATCCAGCAGATCTGTGACCGGGTCGGCATCTTCGTGGACGGAAGCCTGATCGCCTGCGGCGGGATCGGCGAACTGGGATCCCAGATCGCGGCGCAGGGACATTATACACTGGAGATCGCGGCAGAGCCGTGTGATGACAGGTTCCTGGGCTTCCTCGGCGGACTGGAGGGCATTACCGGGATATCGAAAGAAGGCAGCACATTTGTGATCAATTCCTCCAAGGATCTGCGCAGCGATATTACCAGGTTCCTCGGAACGCATGAGTACAAGATTCTGCATATGCATCAGAAGGGCGGGGATCTGGACGAGATCTACCGTGTCTATTTTGAGGAAGCAGAGAAAGAAGGAGATGAGAATAATGACAAAGGCGGCAGCAGGAAGCACCGTTTCGGTCACAGAAGAGCATAAGCGCAGGAGCATCCGCTATCACAGCCTGAGGGCGCTCTACCGGAAAGAAATGGCAGATCATGTGACCAGCAAAAGGTTTATCATTATTCTGATCCTGGTGATCGCGATGACGATCGCCAGCGTATACGGCGCGGTTACGGGAATCAAAAGCGCGATCATGAACGCGGCTGTGGACAAGAATGCTTCCTTTGACGCGAGCTATATGTTCCTGAAACTGTTCACCACCAGCGGCAGTTCGATCCCCTCCTACATGTCGCTGATCGCGCTGATCGGTCCCTTCATCGGACTGATCCTCGGGTTTGACTCGATCAATGCCGAGAAAAACAACGGAACCCTGAACAGGCTGGTGTCGCAGCCGATCTACAGGGATTCCATCATCATCGGCAAGTTCCTGGCATCCTCGACACTGATCGCGGTCATGGTCGTGAGTACGGGGATTGCGGTCGGCTGTGCGGGGTTCCTGGCATCAGGCATACGGCCGTCGGGTGAAGAAGTCGTCAGAGTCCTGATCTATCTGCTCTATACGATCGTGTATATCTGCTTCTGGCTGGCGATGGCGATGCTGTTTTCGGTGTTCACCAGGCACGCGGCGACATCGGCGCTGGCTTCGATCGCGCTCTGGCTGTTCTTCGCCATTTTCATGAGCCTTCTGGCAGGTATTCTGGCGAATGCCGTCTACCCGGTCAATACGGAGTATGAGCAGGCCGCCAACGCGCTCAATAACTACAATCTTAACCTGAACCTGAACCGGATCTCTCCTTACTATCTGTATTCAGAGGCCAGTTCGGTGCTGATGAACCCGGCGACCAGGGCGATCAACGCCGTGTCATATGCACAGCTGGTCGGCGCACTGAGCAGCTACCTTCCGCTGGGACAGAGCCTGCTGCTTGTCTGGCCTCACCTGGTCGGTCTGCTGGCCCTCTCGTTCGCGGCGTTCACGATCTCATATGTCGGCTTTATGCGGCAGGAGGTCCGTGGAAACTGATCCGCAGGGGTTGCGGCAGGGATCAAAGGGTGTTATATTCTTAACGTATTCAACAGGTAAGCCGGCAGAAATCTGCCGGCTGATTCATCTTAAATAAGAAACCGGACAGCACGGTCCGGTAAAAAGGAGGAGTATAAGTTCATGAAGAAAACCGCTTTTGCGGCATTCGCCGCGGCGGCAGTGCTGGCGCTTGCCGTGCCTGCAGCTGCCGAAACCTTTACAGCATCCAACGGTATCCTTTCCATCGACCTTCCTGACGATTCCTGGAAGGAAATGACGGATCCGGCCAGATGGATCGTGCTCAGCGACGGCGCAAATATGATCACCATTGATCATCTTGCCAACGGGGAAGAGCTTCCCGTCATGTCTGTAGCGGATGACCACTATGTCAATGTATACCAGGCTGTCTATTCCACACAGAACGAAGTTTTTATCATCACCGGGTCTGTCGTCGATGCGGCCAAGATCCCCGAGATCGCCAATGCCATCATCTCGACAAAGGTGCTTGTGTTTGATACAAAGACAAAAGTCAGGAAAGACGCGGCACAGCCAAGGGTGGAAGACTTCTCAATGACCCCCCTGAACAAGACGATGTATGTCATTTCTGACGGACTGAATGTCCGCAGAGGCTGCTCCACGACCGAGATGATCGTCGGTTCCCTGGTATACGGCCAGAGCGTCCAGGTGACAGGCAGTGTGCTGCAGAACGGTGCGGAGATCGGATGGTATCAGGTTTCCTTTGGCGGCGGAACAGGCTATGTGTCTTCCGCGTATCTGTCAGACAGCGCGCCTGCAGCCAAAGAAGAGAAAAAGACGGTCCAGGGCCTCTCCTTCACAGGCACGGCGACAACAGTCTATGCCATGTCCGGCACTGCCGTGACCATTTACAAGGCGACCGACGGAAACTGGTATGACGGAAACGGCACGAAGTTTACCTGGCTGTCACAGACCCAGCTGACAAATGAAGGCGGAGATTCCTTCGCGACATACAATCCGGCCGGTTCAGGCTCCGACAGCGTTGTTCCCACAGGCGGGGCCTTCATGGTCTACTGGACGAACGGCAACGGAGAGTACCTGACACCTTACAGCGACGGCAGCTATTATTCGTCCAGCGGCGTGAAGTACTGGGCGACCGGCGGCGGTGCGTACGCGGGCGATGACGGAACGACACTGTATGATTCAATGCCGAACCTTGGCGGTACCGGTGAGAATGAGAGCCATGGACTGGTGTCCCAGGGCTCCGGCAGACCGGTTCAGGTCTTTGCGGGCGGCGGCGCCTTCTATGACGAGTCCGGTACGGAATATCACAGGCTGGATGACGGAACCTTCGTTGACAGCAACGGTGACTACTTCAATATGGAGTGGTAATACGATCAGACACAGTGCATCAGGAAGCGGGCAGTTGTAAAGGCTGCCTGCTTTTTTTCTGCCTGAGGACTGTGTTCCCTGATTTTGCATTGTGCCGCAGGCGCGAAACAGGTATACTGTTTCTGTTCACATGCTGAGAATCAAGCAGCGGGGCAAAGAAAATGAAATTGTATCATACAGGCAATCAGGTCATCCGCGACCCGGATATTTACCTCGGGCGGAAAAACGCGGATTTCGGGCAGGGTTTTTACCTGACACCGGATATGGATTTTGCATATCGCTGGGCTCACGCGGATGCCATCGTAAATGAATATGAACTGGACGAAGACGGTCTGCTGCTTCACAGATTCGACCGGGATGAGGACTGGTTTGGCTACATCTTTCAGAACCGCAGAGCGAGGGACCAGCTCCTGGCTGATGTTGTGATCGGTCCGATCGCCAACGATATCATCTTTGATACGCTGGGAATCATCAGCAGCGGTTTTCTGAAACCGGCGGATGCCATGAAGCTTCTGATGATCGGCCCCGAGTTCACACAGGTGGCCATCAAGACAGAGAAGGCCGTGCGTCAGCTTCGATGGATTCGGTCTGAAAAGATCACGAAGCTGGACGAGGGATCGCGCAAAGCAGAGCAGGACGCGTACGACGCTGCTTTTGCGAAGGTCCTGAAGGAGATCGTCGGAGAATAGCAGACAAAAAATACGGAGGCACCATATCATGTGGAAATGTCCGAAGTGCGGCCGCACTTTTAAGAATACGAATCAGGACCACTATTGCGGGAAAGCACCGGAATCAGTAGATGAGTATATCCTTGCACAGGACGAAGGAATCCGGGACAGGCTGCAAAGCATCCGGGCGGTACTCAGAAGAGAACTGCCGGATATGACTGAGAAGATCTCGTGGTCCATGCCGACCTACTGGAAGGGTCACAATATCATTCATTTTGCGGCGTCAAAAAACCATATCGGGCTGTATCCGGGCCCGGAGGCCGTGGAGCAGTTTTCTGAGAAGCTGGATCAGGCAGGCTGCACATACAGCAAAGGGTCGGTCAGGATACCTTACTCCGTGGAGCTTCCGCTTGATCTGATCGCACAGATCGCTGCCTGGTGCCGGGATACGGGAAAACATGCATGAGGATGGGCCGGGTTGAGGCGTTCATCCATCATTTTATCAGGATTCACGGACGGAAGGCGGGATGAAGATGGTTATCGGCATAATAGGAGAAAACTGCAGCGGGAAATCAACGCTGGCAGACAGGATCAAAAGTGAAATTGGTGCAGAGGTCATCTCAGGAAAAGACTATCTGCGGCTGGCAAAATCCGAAAGCGAAGCGACAGCGCTGTTTACAAAAAAGCTTACACATGCGGTTGCCGGGGAGAATCTAATCTATGTGATTTCCGAACCGGAACAGGTGAAGCTGCTGCCGGAAGGAGCGGTCAGAATTCTTGTAAGCGCCGACCTGGATACGATCAGGGAGCGCTTCAGGGTGAGGATGCATGGCAATCTGCCTCAGCCGGTTGCGCAGATGCTGGAGAGAAAGCACGGGATGTTCGAAGACGGGACTTACGATTACCGCTTCGACGGAGTCTGCGGGGATGCTGATTCTTTGTGTGAAGCACTCAGGAAACGTGTTGTTAATATCTGTTGAATATTCTCTGGAAGAGGGAAAGAGTAATCGGGGAAACAAGGCAGTGAATACAATCAGAACAAAACGGCTGATCCTGCGGCCCTTCAGAGAATCCGATTATGATGATCTGTATGAGTTTCTGTCGCAGCTGGAAAATGATGAATTCGAGGGCTATCCCGGAATCACTTATGAAAATGGCAGGGAGCACCTAAAGTACCGGATCGGTTCAGAGGAATTCTTTGCCGTGGAGCACCTCGCCTCCGGGAAAGTGATCGGAAACATCTATTGCGGCGGCAGGGACTTCAATGGAAGGGAAGTCGGCTACATCATCAACCAGAATTACCGGAGGATGGGATATGCCCGCGAAGCCCTTTCTGCGGTGATCGGGAATGCTTTCAGGGAAGGCGCACACAGAGTCTTTGCGGAATGTGATCCCCGCAACATATGCTCGTGGAGACTGCTGGAGAAGGCAGGCCTGAGGCGGGAGGCGCATTTTCGCCGGAATATCTATTTCCATACCGATGAGAACGGTGCGCCAAAATGGAAGGATACCTTTGTTTATGCAATGCTCAGAGATGATCTGAGGCATCTGTGATGCGAGCTGGTATGCCATGCTGCGCGCTGAGCGACAGGTCACATTTTGACAGAAACAAAAAACAACAGGGAAGAAACAGAAATATGATAAGTGAAAAGAAACCAGATCCGAATACCATCGAAATGAACAGCCGGCAGGAGACATTCGATATTCAGGAATACATGACCAAAAGTGTGGAACAGGTTGTCACAGATGCGATCAGGGCTACACTGAAAAATCCCAGGGAAAGCGCGTTTATGGTGAAGTTTGTGGCTGCCAGCAAACTGGCTTCACAAAAACTGAGGAAAGCAGAAGACGCAGGTGAACACATCCCGCCATTTCTGATCGCCAGCATCACCAGCCAATGCAACCT
>JAGCAV010000179.1 GCA_017652545.1 Lachnospiraceae bacterium | reverse complement strand
TCCTGCCGGGAGATCGAAACGCCTTTCTTCCATGTCATCCTGAATGAAAAGGGTCAGTTCATCAGCCTGTATGACAGGATCAATGAACGCGAAGTGATCCCCCGGGGAGAAGCCGCCAACCGGATCGTCAGCTACGAGGATATCCCTCACAACTATGACGCCTGGGACATCAATCATTACTACACGGAAAAATCATGGGAGATCGATGAAGTCTCAGAGATTGAGATCACGGAGAACGGACCGGTAAGAGCCTGCCTGAAGATCACCAGGAACTATCTCAGTTCTGTGATCGTTCAGCACCTGTATTTTTACAGGGACCTGCCGCAGATCGACATCCGCAATGAGATCGACTGGAATGAATCACACATTCTCCTGAGAGATTATTTCCCGGTGGACATTCATACCGATGAGGCTGTCTTTGAGATCCAGTACGGAAACGTGAAACGTCCCACACATTCCAACACATCGTGGGACCAGGCGAAATTCGAGGTCCTGTGCCATAAGTGGCTGGATGTTTCCGAGGAGGGATACGGTGTCAGCATCCTGAATGAAAGCAAGTTCGGATGCAGCGTGAAGAACGGTGTGATCGGCCTGACCATGCTTAAATCCGCAACGTATCCGAACTACGATGCTGACAGGGAACATCATTCCTTTACCTATGCCATCTGTCCGCATGACGGAGACTTCCGGCAGGGGAGAACCATCGCGAAAGCCTATATGCTGAACAACCCGCTTTTGGCTGTGAAGAAAAGGACCCCGGGCGGAATTCTTCCCGGGCGCTTCAGCGCCGCCCGTACGGAGGAAGATCACGTGACGATCGAGGTGATCAAGAAAGCCATTGACGGCGATGGAACGATCCTGCGGCTGTATGAGACCGATAACCGCCGGGGAAAAGTGACGCTTCACGTGTGCGGCCCCTATGTGAAAGCATGGGAGACGGATCTGCTGGAAGAGAAGAAGAAGGAACTGACGATTCATGAAGGCATGATCGAGATCTACATCATGCCGTATGAGATCAGAACCATATGTCTGGAAGGACCTGCCGATACTTGACATGCCTGCCTTCAAAAGGGTATTGTTGACGGGACGTACAGACAGGAAAATGCCCGGATTCCAGAGGGAAGACGGCTGATCGTATGAATTGTTTTGGTAAGGAAGAGCATTGCGATGGGATTGATCGAAGAGATTATGAGCGCCGCCAGGGGTGCGGGTGAAATCATTCTGAGCGCCGGTCGGGAAAAGGGTATCATGACAAAAGAGGGCCGGGCCAATTATGTGACCGAGTATGATGAGAAGGTGCAGGAATACCTGATCGAAACACTGACAAAGCTTCTGCCGGATGCCCATTTCGTGGGCGAGGAAGAAGGAAAGGAACTGTTCCCGCCCGAATATGAGAGAGGATATACTTTCGTCATTGACCCGATCGACGGCACATCCAACTTCATGAAAGGATATGACCTGAGCGTCACATCCATCGGGCTGCTCCTTGACGGAGAGCCTTATATCGGTGTGGTGTATGATCCCTATACGGACCGGATGTTCTCGGCGCAGAGGGGGCTCGGCGCCTATGAGAACGGCAGGCGGCTGATGACAAGCGAGGACCCGCTTTCGCAAAGCCTGATCAGCATGGGAACGGCGCCATACTATGCCGATGAGCTCACAAAGAGAGCTTTTGAACTCGGACACTGGTATCTGACAAAGAGTGTGGATATGCGCAGAAGCGGGAGCGCGGCCTATGACCTGTGCATGGTGGCGTCCGGAAGGATCGGCCTGTTCTTCGAGCCGATCCTGCAGCTGTGGGATTTCTGCGCCGGCGCCTTGATTGTGGAGGAAGCAGGCGGCAGGGTGACGGATCTGAAGGGCGGACCATTGTCCTTCAGGGGACCGGACTCCGTCTGCGCGGTGACGGCCGGGGTCGCGCGGGAGGCGTATCTGCCTTAACTTGCGCGACCCTGCCCGGTGTGATACCATGAACAGGCAGTTGGTTGCAGTCATCCGGAGAGGGAGGTAAGAAGATGAGGAAGCTGCTGATTGTTGTCGATATGCAGAATGATTTTATTGACGCTGCCCTCGGGACGAAGGAGGCTGTCGCCATCGTGGAGGCGGTGAAGGAGAAGATCTGGTCCTATCCGGCGGAAAATGTGATCGCCACCATGGATACGCATGGTGAGAACTATATGGAGACACAGGAGGGAAAAAACCTGCCTGTGATCCACTGCGTCAAAGACACCGAAGGGTGGCAGATCCGGTCGGATATCGCTGAGCTTCTGGGCGACGCAAAGATCTATGAAAAACCGACCTTCGGGAGTACGAGGCTGGCAGCTGATCTGAAGGCGCTCTCGGAGACGGAGGAGATCGAACTGGAATTGATCGGACTCTGCACGGATATCTGTGTCGTCTCCAACGCCCTGCTGCTGAAAGCGTATATGCCCGAGGTGAAGATCAGTGTGGACGCCGCCTGCTGTGCCGGAGTGACGCCTGAGAAGCACCTGGCTGCGCTGGAAACCATGCGCTCCTGTCAGATCCATGTGATCAACGACTGATCATGTGTCCGGCAGAGCGCTCATATTTGATTCAGAAAGGAAATCCGGAATGGTTACAAACGACAAAGGAATAGTTGACCTGAAGCATTACATCATGAGAGAAGTGTGTCGTATGGCGTGGACGGATACGCTGGATCATGATCATATTGAGAAACTGGTATTTGAAGTCAGCCCGGGACCCAAGCCGGAATACCGGTGCTGCGTCTACAAAGAACGGGAGATCGTCCGCGGAAGGAT
This sequence comes from Lachnospiraceae bacterium, assembly GCA_017652545.1. The sequence goes on along the minus strand of JAGCAV010000179.1, from coordinate 5,373 downwards.
CAATCTGGCAATGGGTCTGGATGCGCTGCCGGATGCTCCGAAGAAAAACGTGGTACAGGTGATCCAGGCAGCCTGCGACGACTGTCCCATCTCCGCGTACACCGTTACGGACAGCTGCCGGTTCTGCCTCGGGAGGGCCTGCCTGAACTCGTGCAAATTTCAGGCGATCGTCCCCGGAGATACAAAAATGCATATCGATTCCGATAAGTGCAGAGAGTGCGGCCAGTGCGAGAAAGCCTGCCCGTTCGGCGCGATCGTCCATATGCAGCGGCCCTGCAAAAAGGCCTGTCCGGCAGGCGCCATCAGCTATGATGACTACGGCTTCTGCGTGATTGATGAGGACAAATGCATTCATTGCGGCCATTGTATCCATAACTGTCCGTTCGGCGCGATCGGATCCAAGATCTTCCTGACGGATATCATACATGCGATCCGGGAAGGAAAGCGGGTGATCGCCATGTGCGCGCCGGCAACGGAAGGCCAGTTCGGAAAGGACATCACCATGGGAGCGATCCGGGAAGCGCTGAAAAGGGTCGGTTTTGCGGATATGGTGGAGGTCGGTCTGGGCGGTGATATGACGGCGGCTTATGAGGCGAAGGAATGGATCGAGGCAAAGAAGGAAGGCATCAAGATGACCACCTCCTGCTGTCCGGCATTTATCTCCATGCTTCGCCACCAGTTCCCGGAGCAGTATGAGAAGAACAAATCGTCAACAGTATCACCGATGGTGGCGGTCTCCCGCTATCTCAAGTCCCAGGATCCGGACTGTGTGACGGTATTTGTCGGTCCCTGCATTGCCAAGAAGGGCGAGACACTGAACGAGTTCATCGCGGATAATGCTGACTATGCGGTGACCTACGGCGAGATCGTAGCCCTGATGGATTCAAAGGGTGTCTCTGTTGTGCCTGTAACGGAAGACTATCAGGAAGCGTCGGTATTCGGCAAGAATTTCGCCGGCAGCGGCGGTGTTGCCGCAGCTGTTCTGGAAGTCATGAAGGAGATGGGTGAGGATACCTCCGGCATAAAGCTGCTCAGCTGTGCCGGCGGGGCAGAGTGCAAAAAGGCCCTGACCATGCTGAAGCACGGACGCCTCCAGGAGGATTTCATTGAGGGGATGATGTGTCCGGGCGGCTGCATCGGAGGACCCTCCAGGCATAAACCGGAGACCGAGGTGATCAAGGCACGTACTGCCCTGATCGGTCATGCCGACGGAAGGAAAATCCTGGAAAATCTGAAGAATTATCCGATGGATCAGTTCTCGATGTACCGGGACGGTCATATGGATAAGCAGGAACAATGATCACAGACAATGACCACATTCATGATAATTAAGAAGGAGGATACGGTACATGTCTTTTGTAACAGATCATCTTAAGGAACTGGAGCAGTTTTCCGCCATGTCAAAAACAGTGGGTGCCCGTCCTGATTATATCCAGGGCGGCGGCGGAAACACATCGATGAAGACGGAAGACGGGTATATGCTGATCAAGGCTTCCGGGTTCCGGCTTTCGGACATCACGCCGGACAATGCCTATGCCATGCTTGATTATAAAGCGCTCTCGGCTTTCTACAGGGAAACGGATCCCGCCACACTGGAAGATGTGGAGAAGACCGGAACGGCAAAGGGCAAGGAGCTGACACTGACGGTGCCGGAACTTCCCGCGCTGCGGCCCTCCGTGGAAGCAGGTTTCCACTCGATCCAGGACCGCTTCGTCATTCACACGCATTCTGTGTACGGCAATCTGGCAGCCTGTGCCGAAAACTGCGACGAGATCCTGAAGGAGGCATTTAAGGATGCTCCCTACAGTTATGCGGTCGTGCCGTATACGGATCCGGGCGTTAAGCTGACTTTCTCCATCTGGAACGCCATTCAGGAAACGCTGGCGGCTACAGGAAGGAAGCCTTCCGTGATCGTGATGAAAAATCACGGGATCATCGCCACGGATGATGATGCACAGAAGACGATCGAGATCCATGACGATGCCAATGAGCGCATCGCCGCGTATTTCGGAATCGATACGAAGGATTATCCGAAGCCGCAGATCAAAGCCTGTGGCAGTGGATTTGTCTCGGATACCCCCTGGCTGATCGACATGATGAAGAAGGGTGAGTACACTGCCGATCAGCTGCTGGACAACCCGCTCTATCCTGACCAGATGGTGTTTTTTGTGGGAACGCTGCAGCGTCCGGGCGAGGAGCCGGCCGAGGGTACCTGCTCCATTGACCATGAGACGGGCCTTGTCACGTACCGGGTAAAGGAAGCCCAGGCCATCGCCCTGGAGGAGAACTTTATCGCCTGCATTTACGTACAGGAGGTTCTGCGGAAGAAGGGCTTTACGGTCAAATACATGGGAGACGCAGCCAGAAGCTTTATTGCCAACTGGGAGAGCGAGAAATACCGCAAGTCACTTGTGCAGAAATAAAAAAGAAAAGAGGCGAGGATAATGATGCATAAAGCATTCAAAATGAAGATCGTTCCGGGGTCCGAAAAGGAATACGAGCGAAGGCATAACCTTCTCTGGCCGGAAATGAAAGACATGATCCACGAATACGGCGGAAAGAACTACAGCATCTATCTTGATCCCGAGACCCTTGACCTGTTCGCTTATATTGAAGTGGAAGATGAAGGCAGGTGGAGTGAAAGCGCCGATACCGCAATCAACCGGAAATGGTGGGATTACATGGCGGACATCATGGTGACCAATCCGGACAACAGTCCCGTTTCCCGTGACCTGAAATGTCTTTTCCATCTGGATTAAACTTTGCTTCCCGCATGAACAAAGATCTGCTGATATCATACAAAAGGAGATGAGTGAATGAAATTTGAACTGATGCATCCTGCTGACCAGCTGGTGATGATCATGGACCGGATCTACAGATACGGAATGACGACCACCTCAGGAGGAAATCTGTCAATCAAAGATGATAACGGAGACGTGTGGATCACACCCTCCGGCATCGACAAGGGCAATCTGACCAGAAGAGATATGTGCCAGGTCAAACCGGACGGGACCATCATCGGACCGCACAAGCCGTCCGTGGAGCTGCCGTTCCACCTGTCCATCTACAAGGCCCGCCCGGATCTGCGTGCCATTCTGCATGCGCATCCGCCCACACTGATCGCCTTCTCCCTGGCCAGGAAGATTCCGAATACAGCGCTGATCCCGAACGCCTCAGAGATCTGCGGCGCCATCAGCATTGCCAAATATGATGTGCCGGGAAGCAGGCAGCTGGGCATCAATATCGCTGAGGAATTCGCAAAGGGCTACAATACGGTCCTGCTTGAAAATCACGGTGTGGTCTGCGGCGCATCCGATCTTTTCCGCGCCTTCATGTCCTTTGAGACACTGGATTTCTGCGGACGCCTGGAGATCGACGCGGCGAAGCTGGGAAAAGCCCATACGCTTACAGAGGACGAGATCAACATCGACAAGGGGATCACTTCCCCGAATATGGACGAGTTCATCAAGAGCTCCTACAGCTCCGAAGAGAGGGATGCCCGTCATGAACTGTGCCAGCTGATCCACCGGTCCTATGACCAGAAGCTGTTCACCAGCACGCAGGGGACCTTCTCCGTGCGGCTTTCCGACGGCTCCTTCCTGATCACGCCTTACATGAAGGACAGAAAGTACCTGGAGCCGGAAGACCTGGTACAGATCAAGAACGGCATGCGCGAGATGGGCAAGCGGCCCAGCCGTGCCACGATGCTGCATGAGGAGATCTATAAGGCGCATCCGGAGATCAACACGATCATCAACGCCCATCCGCCTGCAATCATGTCCTTCGCGGTGACAGACGCGGAATTTGATTCACGCCTGATTCCGGAAAGCTATATCAGCCTCCGTGATGTGAAGCGCCTTCCGTACATGGCCAGCCGTCTGAATATTCCGGAAACGGTAGCGTCCTTCAGCTCCAGCACACCGGTGCTGATCGTGAGCAATCAGTGCGTCATCGTGACCGGCGCCAACCTGCTGAATGCCTTTGACAGACTGGAAGTGCTTGAGTACAGCGCAGCCGCCATGATCGCCTGCAAGGACATCGGGGATATCGTCCTGATCACGCCGGAGGAGATCGAGGCCATCAATGAAGCTTTTAATCTGAAATGATCTGAAATCTATGCAGGAAAAGGGTAAAAAAAGCGATCAGGCCAAGTATCGCATGGTCGAGGCGATTGGGAAATGCATGGAGCATTATGCGGTGGAGAACATTACGGTCGATCAGATCGTAAAGGAAGCAGGGCTTTCCAGGCAGACCTTTTACCGCCACTTCCGTGACAAATATGACCTGATCAACTGGTATTTCGATAAACTCCTTCTGGAGTCCTTTGACCAGATGGGCAGCGGACGTACGATCCGGGAAGGCCTGCAGCGCAAGTTTGCCTTTATCCAGGCGGAGCATCTGTTCTTCTACGCCGCGTTTAAGTATGATGATCAGAACAACCTGAAGACGCATGACTTTGAGATGATCTTTGATTTTTATCAGGATCTTGTGCGCGAGAAGGGTGGCGTCCTGACGGATGAGCTTCTTCATCTGCTGGAGATGTACTGCCAGGCATCCGTATACATGACGGTTCAATGGGTATTGAGAAAACTGAATGTATCGGAGCAGGAACTGGTCGATCTGATGATCGATGCCGCGCCTGAGAAGATCAGGCAGCTTTTCCAGAGCCTGGGAATTCTTGACGGGTGAGGAAACGCGTAATGTGACAGATACGGAGTTTTGTAACTTTCTTTTGCTGGAGAACTTTGTTAAATTAATGACAGGGCGGATGGCAGCGGTGGATCCGCTGTTGTCTGCCTTTTTTATATGCAGGAAATCCGTCTGTTTCCCAAAGGAAATAACGGACCGGAAAAAGAATACAAAACACATGCAAGCGAAAGGAGTTTCAGGATGGCAAACAGAATCTCACTGAACGGTACCTCTTATCACGGCGCAGGCGCAATTGCCGAGATCGTTAACGAAGTAAAAAGCCGCGGCTTTGAAAAGGCTTTCATCACCTCCGATCCGGACCTGATCAAATTCGGTGTGACCACAAAGGTAACGGACCTGCTGGATCAGGAAGGCATGGCTTACGAAGTATATTCAAACATCAAGCCCAATCCCACGATTGAAAATGTGCAGACCGGTGTGGCTGCTTTCAAAAAGTCCGGCGCTGACTACATCATCGCCATCGGCGGCGGTTCTTCCATGGATACCGCCAAGGCCATCGGCATCATCATTGCCAATCCGGAGTTTGAAGATGTGAGAAGCCTCGAAGGCGTGGCCCCCACCAAGAATCCGTGCGTGCCCACCATCGCTGTTCCCACCACTGCCGGCACCGCTGCCGAAGTGACCATCAACTACGTGATCACCGATGTGGAAAAGAAGCGCAAG
>JAGCAV010000178.1 GCA_017652545.1 Lachnospiraceae bacterium | reverse complement strand
GGGCCTGGTCCGCCTGGAGCGAAAGCCCCACAACAATCTTAGTCAGCTTTGAAGCCATACCTCACTCTCCACACTTCTGTATACTCCACTCTCAACTCTTCACACGCCACACTGTCCTGTCATATCCCGAACAGCTCAGCCGTCAGGTAGTCAGTCATCTCGTAGCTTTCAAGCGCTTCAGCCAGTTCCTGGTCCTTTCCCTCCGCGGCCAGTGCTGACATGCGGCAGAGCTGACCGTAGCGCGAACGGGTATCATCCGGCCGCCGGGATCCGCTTAAGGAACGGATCGCGCTGCGGCTGACCATCCTGCCGCTGCTGTATTCTTCCGTGTAGCACTCTGCTTCGTTTTCTTCAAAAAGGATAAACTCCCGCACAAAGATCCCTCCGAAGCAGTTGCGCATGGGTTCACTCACAAAATCCTTCTCGTCCTTCATGCGATAGTAAAGCTTCACTGTGTGGAGCGGATCCGTCACGTATTCCAGAAAAACCTTATCCTCCAGCTGGCAGATCTTTGTCAGTTCCTCAGGGAAGTTCTTAAAGAACGCGAATCTCATTCCCCTGGCGTTGTAATCCGTGATCATTTCCGTCACGGACTCCCGCTGTTCTTCGCTCAGTTCCCTCTTCCCGGAATAATGCTGCAGAAGCGCCAGCCTGGCGACATCTTCCATCTCTTCGCCGTTGACATACATCTGTTCCAGGTGGTCAAAGATAATATCCGCCACCGGCAGATTCCGTACAAGGTACTCATACGCTTTCAGATTGAGATAGGCCTGACAGAGCTTGCGTCTGCCCAGCATGCTCTGGTAGGAAGCGAAGATGTGTTCGGTGCCCTCACTTCCGGTACCTGTAAATATGATCAGCGAGAGGATCTTCTCCTCCAGGATCATCGTATCCATCTCATTCTGGTGTCCCGTATTCCAGAGGCGCTTCATCTCCTCGATCGGGCCGTCATAATACATGAGCAGATAGGTCAGGATATTGTCATCATATTTTCCGGACCGGTAGCAGTACATGCAGTAGCTGGTCAGAAGCGGCTGTTCGTCAAACTCCCGGATCAGGACAGACTGGCTGCAGATCCGGACAAGAACGGAAGGATCGACCTCTTCGATCCCGTATTTCTCCAGTATGTCAAAAGCCTCCTCATACAGACCCTCCCGGGTGAGAAGAGACACAAAGCCCGCCTTGCCGGCCAGGACGAAGTCATCTCTGTCGGCGTCATGCAGGAACGTATAGGTTGCCTCGTGTCCGGGATGATCCAGATACCAGGCAAGGAGATTCTTGCGGATCTGCTGCCTGAACTCCTTTTTGAAATCGTCGCCTGCCTGCGCGCGCATGTAGCAGTCCAGGGTATTCTCCGTAACAGGCTCACCCCTGCAGACCGTATACATTTCAAGAGAGGGATGCCGCGGAACCAGCTCCCTGCACCATTCCAGCAAAAGAGCCGAATCCAGATACCTCTTTACCTGCATCAGCGAGGAAGACGCATAGCGCCTGCCATCCCTGTCGACCAGCAGAACGCACGCATCATCCGAATAGATATACCCCCTGGCCTTTCCGTTCCGGAGCATGACCTCCTGGGGCACCCTGACATTTTTGTGGATCACAGCCACGGATACCATATTCGGATTCTTGCATGTGATCTCATAGGCAAACAGAAGCCTGGCCAGCTGCTCCGCGCCCGGCTTTGTCAGCATCCTTTTTGTGAGGAACCGCTCATAGAGGACCGCCAGGTTCTCATCGATCCGTCCCATGGACAGGGAGGAAATAACAAAATGTTCGATGTTCTGTCTGTTGGAGCGGTATACCTGCGGAACCGTTACCGCATTATCGGAAATGCTCCTGTAGATGGCTGCCTTCCTGTGATATCCAAGCGTGTTGTTGTAGGAGAAGTACATCCTGATGATCTGCGGCATTTTCTCAATGCTCGTCTGATCCATGGTCTCCATGTAATATTCATAGAGTCCCGTGATCCGGACATCCTCTTCCACACCGGCGCTGTACCATTCAAAATACCGCTTCTCCTTCTTATCGCCTGCGATCAGGCAGGCGCAGATGGCACCGAGCACTTCCCTGGAATGTGTGCGCTCATAGCAGGCGGTCAGTATCCTGAAGAGCTTTCCGGACCAAGCGGGTGCCTGAACAGTCAGGTTTGCGATATGGAACGCGAGTTCATCACCGATCAGTCCGTATTTCGCCGCGAACAGCATCAGGCGGCAGCTGGTATTGTCCAGATTCCTCAGAAGATACGGATTGCCGGAATAGATCTGGCATGCTTCCAGATACATGATCGGGGAGCTGCACCCGAGCTGGACCTGCTGGAGAATGGCTTCCAGTTTGGCGCTGTCATCCTTCAGATACCGTTCATTCAGGTACAGAAGGATCCACTGAATGATCCAGCTGTTGCGGCGCTGCAGAAACAGCTGCTCAACACGTGCCTCCACCTGGTCCACATAGGCAGCATCCTGTTCAAAGAAAGTGGAAATATAAAGGAAGAAAGCATACTGCTCCGCCGTCTCAAAGCGATGCGTCTGCTTTTCGATATCCGAAATGATCTTCCTGCCCCTGGATATCTTACCGTCCGCATAATACAGCTGTGCCTGGAGCAGATCCGCAAACAGATCCTCTCCCCCTGCCCGCTTGTATCCCGTGATCACATTCATGGACCGGTCGATCCAGCTCTGCATCTCGATCCTGCGCAGCCTCAGATCAATATAGAGTTCCAGCATCTTTTTCCGCATCAGTCTCCGGACCCTTGTGGCGCTGGCTGCGTCATGAACGGCGCCGCGCCGTACGGCCACGTCGATGAGGATCGTCTGGTAACAGGTGCTGATGCTGATCCTGCCGTAGTTCATGCCGGCATGCAGGAAATTGGTGTCGATGATATAGTAGAGCGTATATTTACCCGCAACGAATTCATCCGTCGTTACGTTCTTTCTTTCCATGCGGATAAAGCGTGAATCCGAAGTGACCGTCAGTTCCAGGTACCCCTGACAGCCGGCACTCAGCTCAAGGCTGCGGCGCATTGCCGAATCAGGCGCATCCAGGGAGATGTAGCTCTCACTGACAGATATATCCACGCTTTCCTTTTTATGGCACGCGATCAGGAACTCTTCCAGTCCGTTATCCGGAAGAGATGTATCATGCAGGCTCTCCCAGAAAAGGTACGCGGAGGAGTTCATCTTTTTCAGTTTGGAGGCAAACGGCGTCGAAACAAATACGCTTCTGGCCTTATATACATCCGTCGACGCAAGATCCGCGAGTTCCTCCAGTGTCGGAACCTGCTCATCCGGTATTTCAGCCGCACCGCTTCTGCGGATCTCGGGCGCAAAACGGTAAGGCAGAGAGAATTCTCCCGCGTCCGTACAGAGCGTAAACGCGCCATTCGCCTCCTGCCCCTCTTCCAGGCCTGTCAGATCCGCCTGATAGGTGATCCTGACGTCTCTGGCAAAAAACTGCGCCGGTTCGAACGAGACACGGGGATTGGATGAGTACAGGAAACCGCGGATCTTCTTCTCATCTGCCGAAGAGATGGTAAAACTGCCCGTCAGGGGCGACAGAGTGCTGCCGGTCTGATCTATGCGCTGCGCAGAGATGACCGGCGGGCTGTCTTGAGATTCAAATTTTCCGTTCAGAAGCTGATCAATCTTTTTGCGCAAGGTTAATCTCCGACTCACAAATCAGGATATCAGGTTCAGCCAAAGGATCGGCGCTGAACCCGACAGCATCATTACTATTCCAGGAATTTCTTCAGTTCGTCAACGAAGGTCTCCGCGTCCTTGAACTCGCGGTATACCGAAGCGAACCTCACATACGCGACAGGGTCCAGGCTCTTGAGCTTTTCCATGACCATTTCACCGATCACGCGGCTCTCGATCTCCTTCCCTTCCCTGCGGAAGATCTCCGCCTCCACAGAATCGATCGCGTCGGAAACCGCCTTTACGGATATGGGCCGCTTATAGCAGGCACGCATGACTCCGTCCTCTACCTTCCGGCGGTCATACTGTTCTCTGGTGCGGTCTTTTTTGATCACGACCACAGAGATCGTCTCCACCTTCTCATACGTGGTAAAGCGTTTTCCGCATCCATCACAAATACGCCTCCGGCGGATGGAATTATTATCATCAGCCGGGCGCGAATCGACAACCCTGGACTCATCGAGTCCGCAATATGGACATTTCATGGCTTCCCCTTATTCTCCCCTGACAAGTGTCTGACCGAACCGTCAATCTGCCTCAGACCGATTGCCGAAACGATACTCCGCCAATATAAACACCATTATACTTGTTTCATGGTTGATGTCAAACATCCTTCCCAAGGCGCATGCTCTCCAGAAGGCCTTTCAGTTCATCAGGCAGTTCCTCAAACATATACCGTTTCACACCGTTCTTCTTTCTGAGATAATCCCGCTCGATCTCGGCGCAGGCGGCTTCGATCTCCTCCCTCAGTTCCCGGGCGGGCATCCGGCGCGCCCCTTCTCCCCAGATGATCATCTGCTCGGTATTGTCGGAGGTGGCCACCGTCACGTCGAATTCCCTTGCCAGCCGGTGCACCGCCTTCTCAATATAGGCATCCGCGGTTTCCGCTTCCTTTGTATACACAACATGAATGCCATGATAGTCCGTGATCGATCCCTCCCCGCCCGGGACCCTGTACGCATCAAACACCAGGATCAGGATCATCTGCCGGTACCCGCGGTAGTTCGCCAGGATATCCGTCAGTCTCGCCCTTGCAGCATCCAGGTTCTCCGCGGAAAGCGCCTTCAGCTCAGGCCACGCATTCATAATGTTGTACCCGTCCACAAGGAGAAGAGGTTCCTTTGCCGTTTTGCGTCCGGGCCTGCCGGACCTGACGGGCACATCAAAGCTGCGGGTTTTTTTCCATTTGTTTCTTCCTCTTCCCGAATCCCCGTATGTCCGCTCAAAAATGGCTGCCAGTTCCTCATCGGAAACAGCCGGGGTGATCCCGCCGGAACCTCCGGCACCATGCGGGATCATGGTTTCCTTGTACTGCTCTTCATCCGGTTCGGGAAGACCCGGATCCGTTTCAGGTGTGATATGCATGTAGCTGTCTGCCTCATACCAGGGAACGAACAGTCCCGCGCCGTGAGAGCAGAAAACAGATCCCGACGGATTTGCCGTGTCAGCTTCCGCGTCATAGCCGATCTCTTCCGCGATTTTCTGTTCGTCAGGGCAGGGCTGGTAACCGCCGAAAAGCAGATTCAGCCTTCCCATGCCATGTGTATAGCCGCGCAGTTCCTGGTCATATCCCATCATGGAAGAAACCGGAGCGCTCCCGGTCAGTACCGCCGTCAGGCCGTCCTCCGACATCTCAGGTCCTTCAAACCGGCCATGCATGCTCTGTATATCCGCCATTGCCCTTCCGGACGCGCACACAGGCAGCTCGATCCGGAACAGGTAAACCGGCTCCAGCAGATGACACCCCGCTTTCATTAAGCCCTGCCGGATGGCCCGGTAGGTGGCTTCTCTGAAATCGCCGCCCTCCGTATGCTTCAGATGAGCCCGGCCGGCCAGAAGCGTGATGTGTACATCCGTCAGTTCGCTTCCCGTCAGGACACCCGCATGGACACGTTCCATCACATGCGTCCCGATCAGCCGCTGCCAGTTCAGATCCAGGCGGTCCAGCGGGCAGGCGCTTTCAAATATGATCCCGCTGCCCCGCTCACCCGGTTCCATGAGAAGATGCACCTCGGCATAATGGCGAAGCGGTTCATAGTGGCCGGATCCGATCATCGGACGGGCGATGGTCTCCCGGTATACGATCCTGCCCTCGCCAAAGTCCGCGTCCAGGCCGAACCGCTCCGGAAGGAGCCGTTTCAGGATCTGCACCTGGACTTCCCCCATCACGCGCACCATAAGGTGATCTTTGTCGGCTGTAACATGAAGCTCCGGCATCTCCTCCTCCAGCTGCCTGAGCTTGATATAGGCAGCGTGCGCATCAGCTCCCTCCGGAAGCAGGACGCTGTAGCTGATAACGCTCTCAAGGACCGGAAGGACCTGGTCGCGAAGCGTGCCCATCCCCTGTCCCGCAAAGGTGGAAACCGGTCCTGTCAGTGCACAGACCTGGCCCGCGAGTGCCTGGTCAGCCAGCGTATAGGCAGCCCCGTTGTAGATGCGTATCTGGTCAACCTTCTCTGTATCGGCTGCCATTTCCTTCACCTTCAGAGACCCGCCCATGATCCTGACCCATGTCAGCCTTGTTCCGCCTTCTCTTGAGATCTTGAAGACCCGGGCGGCAAAGGCATCTCCCAGCTCGGGGGGCTGCATGAAAGAGACGATCGTATTCAGGAACGCTTCTGTACCGTCTCCTTTCAGGGCGCTCCCGAAAAAGCACGGGAACACCTTCCGCTCCGCGATCAGCCTCCTGACCGTATCCCCTGAAAGCGCCCCGGACTCCAGATATTCTTCCAGCGCCGCCTCATCGGAAGTGGCCATCTCTTCACAGGTGTCGCCGGTTCCGTTCCCTTCGGAATCGGCGTTCCAGGCAGTAAACCCGTCACCGAAACGGTCTTTCAGCTCCTTAAGCACCCGCCCGGCGTCCGTTCCCGGCTGATCCATCTTATTCACAAAGATGAAGACCGGAATCCGGTACGTCTTTAACAGGCGCCACAGCGTCATCACATGCCCGGTCACACCGTCAGGCGCGCTGATGAGCAGAATCGCGTAATCAAGGACCTGCAGCGTCCGTTCCATCTCGGCGGAGAAATCCACATGGCCCGGCGTATCCAGCAGCGTGATCTGTTTGCCGGCGACCGCAAAATTGGCCTGTTTGGAGAAGATCGTGATGCCCCGCTCCTTTTCAAGCGCATGGGTATCCAGAAAGGCATCCTGATGATCGACCCTGCCCAGCCTGCGGACCGTTCCTGTCAGGTACAGGATCCGCTCCGCCAGCGTGGTCTTTCCGGCATCCACATGTGCCAGGATTCCGATTGTGATCGTTGTTGATTTCATACTCTGACAAAATAAGGGAGACGTAAGAACCGTCCCTCTTTCTCCCGCATTTGACCTGTTTCTCAGAATCTCTTTTTCGTAAGTACCGGCTCACTGGTCAGATCCACACCAAGTCTTTTGAAAATGTGTATATCCACATCCGTGAGCATGACTGACGTATGTACCTGGCAGCCCTTCAGGTTGGGAAGCTGCTCCAGCGCCCGCTTGGCACTGAAGTCGCTCAGGCTCGCATATGTCAGCGCGATCAGCACTTCATCCGTATGCAGTCTCGGATTTTTCCCGCCCAGGAATCTGACCTTCAGATCCTGAATCGGGACTATAGCCTCCGGTTTGATCAGCTTCAGGGAGTGATCCAGGCCGGCCAGATGCTTCAGGGCATTGATCAGCAGCGCGGCCGACGCCCCGAGAAGATCGGATGTCTTGGAGGTTATGATCTCCCCGTTGGAAAGCTCGATCGCCGCGCAGGGTACACCCAGCTTCGATGCGCGTTCTTTTGCGGCAGTCGTCACCTTTCGGTCGTCAGTCGTGATCTTTGCCTGCTTCATGAGCATCTCGATCTTGTAGACCTCGCTCTCCTGCCCTTTCTCAAGCTCCACGCGGTTGGTCGCATCATAGTACCTTCGGATGATCTCCTGCCTGGACGCCTCCCGGCAGACCTCATCATCAATGATGCATTTGCCGACCATATTCACGCCCATGTCCGTGGGGGATTTATACCGGCACTCGCCGAAAATGGCTTCAAAGATACCGGAGAGCACAGGGAATATCTCAATGTCGCGGTTGTAATTGACCGCTGTCTCCCCGTACGCTTCCAGGTGGAACGGGTCGATCATGTTGACATCGTTCAGATCCGCCGTAGCCGCTTCATAAGCCAGATTGATCGGATGCTTCAGCGGAATGTTCCAGATCGGGAAGGTCTCGAACTTTGCGTATCCGGCCTTGATGCCCCGCTTATTGTCATGGTAGAGCTGTGAAAGGCAGGTCGCCATCTTTCCGCTGCCCGGTCCGGGAGCCGTTATGACCACAAGCGGCTTTGTCGTCTCAACGTACTCATTCCGTCCAAAGCCCTGGTCGCTGATGATCAGGGGAACATTGGAGGGATATCCGTCGATCACATAGTGACGGTAAACCTGCTTCCCGTGCCGCTGCATCCGCTCCATAAAAAGGTTGGCGGATTCCTGGCCCGCGAAATGCGTGATCACAATGCTGCTGACATACAGGCCGCGACTCTCAAAGACATCTATAAGCCTGCGCACATCCACATCATAGGTGATTCCCAGGTCTCCGCGGACCTTGTTCTTTTCAATGTCCGCGGCATTGATGACCATGACGATCTCGACCATGTCGGACAGCTGCATCAGCATGCGCAGCTTGCTGTCCGGCTCAAAGCCGGGCAGCACTCTGGACGCGTGATTGTCATCGTACAGTTTTCCGCCGAACTCAAGGTACAGTTTGTCGCCGAACTCGGCAATGCGCTCCCTGATATGTTCAGACTGAATCTTCAGATACTTGTCGTTGTCAAAACCTCTTTTCATGTAACCTCTCTGTGCCTGCCGGCAGGATGATCTTTATTTCTGTAGGTCTTCAGCTCCAAAGCTTCTGCGGATAGGCTCCCGCCTCAATGAGTCCGGCAATTGCGCTGATCACCTCGGGTACATCTTCCTTATAGGTAACGCCGAACCAGCGGTCCTCACTCTTCCTGACGGTGATATTGGCCTTGCCTTCCTGGAGAAGGCCGTCCACGATCGTCGGAAGCAGGTACTCACCCTTCAGCAGTTTTTCGCCGCTCAGTCCGCCCAGGAATTCTTTGAAGCCCTGTCCGAGTACATTAAAGAAGTCCGGATGGAATCCCCAGAAGTTCATGGATACAAGGCTGTCAGCATCGACCGGTACAACGCTGCCGTCCTTGCTTTCGACGCCTGCGCCGTCCGCAGTCTTTACGATGTTGCTGGTCTCCTCGATCCCCTGCAGGGAATTGGCCTCATCCACACGGCAGATGCCCCTTGTCACGCCGCCGTTCTCGGAAAGGGTG
>JAGCAV010000177.1 GCA_017652545.1 Lachnospiraceae bacterium | reverse complement strand
CTTCCTTCATGGATCCGATTACACCTCAGAACAAAGGTATCGTATTTGATCTTGAGAAATGGACGCTTACAGCGTATGAACGTGTCATGAGCAACAAGCAGATCTGGGTGGGCTTCAGAAACGCGGTCGTCTACTCACTGCTGTTCACCTTCCTGTCGGTTATGATCACCATGCTCTGCGCATACCCCATGTCCAGGTCGGACTTCAAGGGAAGAGGGTTTTTCAACACCCTGTTCATGATCACCATGTTTTTCGGAGGCGGCCTGATCCCTACCTACCTGCTGATCAGCCACCTCGGCATGCTCGACTCCATGTGGGCGGTCATTCTTCCCGGAGCGTTCAGCGTCTGGAATATGACGATCGCCAGAACCTATTACCGGGGAATTCCGCAGGAACTGCGGGAAGCAGCGGATGTTGACGGCGCCAATGAGCTGACCTTCTACTTCAAGATCCTGCTTCCTGTCTGCACACCGATCATTGCGGTGCTTGCGCTGTGGCAGTTTGTCGGCATGTGGAACAGTTACTTTGATGCCATGATCTATCTGAACTCTTCTTCCAAGCAGCCTCTCCAGCTGGTACTGCGTGCCATCCTGATTCAGAACGAACCGGATTCGGGCATGATCGCGGACATGCAGAGTACCGCACAGAGGGCACAGCTTGCAGAACTGCTGAAATATGCCACCATCATTATCTCCAGTCTTCCGCTGCTGGTCATGTATCCGTTCTTCCAGAAATACTTCGACAGCGGGATCATGGCCGGGTCGGTCAAGGGATAAGAAATGGCGGCATGGAAGAGAGTGCCGGATTGATGTGACCATGTAAATGTTTATCAGCAACTTGCAACAGTTTAACCAATGTAAGGAGGATGCCATGAGAAAACTGAAACTTACAGCTGCTATCTTAACGGCGGGCATTGCGATCAGCATGTTTGCCAGCGCTGCCAGCGCGGGTGAGTATACCTTCCCGCTGGAAGAGACCGCTACCTTTACCGGTATGATCAGTTACCCGTCCGGAACGGAAGAGGATCCGAACAAGCGTACCATCTTCAAACGCCTTGAAGAAGCATCAAATGTTCATATTGAATGGACCGCAATCTCATCCGATCAGTGGGGAGACAAGATCGGCCTGAATATGGCGAATGTGAAATCCCTGACAGATTTCGTCTGGAACGCCGGCTTCAGCGACAGCGACCTTCTTCGCTACGCGGATCAGGGTATCATCATTGAACTGGAAGACCTGATCGATGAGTATATGCCGAATCTGAAGGCTGTATTTGACAAGTATCCTGAATACAGGACCATGTGTGAGGATGAGGACGGCCATATCTGGGCGCTTCCGTGGATCGAACAGCTGGGCTCCGAAAAGACAGCCATCCAGACTGTTGGAAACAACATGAGCTATATCAACAAAAAATGGCTTGATTTCCTCGGACTGGAAATCCCGACAACGGTTGATGAGTTCGAACAGACCATGATCGCTTTCAAGGACAATGAAGCGAAGCTGCAGGAAGAGTTCGGTATCGACGGTTCCATTATTCCCATTTCCTGCATCGTCAACGATAATGACCTGAATATTCTGATCAACGGCTTCGGCGATGGCATCGGTGATGTGGATATGGGCAATCACATTGCTGTGACCGATGACCTCGAGGTCATCTGCACCGCGACAACAGAAGGCTTCCGCAAAGGCCTTGAGTGGCTGAACAAGCTTTACAATGAAGGCCTGATCGATCCCGAATGCTTCACACAGGACTGGTCCACCTATGTTGCGAAGGGCAAATCTCATCGTTACGGCGTATGCTTCACCTGGGATGTGGCGAATATCGACAACATCACGGACTATGTGCCTTTCTCCCCGCTTGAAGCAGATGTCAGGAGCGTGACACCGCAGAACGGTTCGTTTACCTCCGGTTTCGATCGCGGCCGCTGCGTCATCACAGCCCTCTGTGAGGATCCGGAACTGCTGTGCGCATGGATGGATCTGAGCTATGATCCGTTCCAGTCTCCGCAGAATAACTGGGGAACCTATGGAGAGGATGATGAGTTCGATATCTTTGTTCTGGGCGAAAACGAAAACGGCGAGCCGATGCTTCAGCATGCCCCGCTCGGAGATGCATCTCCTGTAGAAGTTCGTGAAGCAGAGTGTGTCAGCGGCCCGCTGGCGATCCTTGACGAGTATTACGGCGTGTATGTGACCTGCCCGGATGACGCGCAGTATCGCCTTGACTGGATCAAAGAGTATTACACACCTTACATGAACAACAAATATGTGTATCCGAAGGTTCTGATGAG
>JAGCAV010000176.1 GCA_017652545.1 Lachnospiraceae bacterium | reverse complement strand
TTTTCATATCCATCATATCCGGACAACAGAAGCCCCGAAGGGTCTCAGAGACAGTTTAGCGATTTTAAAGAACTGCTTTCCAAACGGAATACCCACGATCGTGATGCACCAGATGCAGCCGATCAGGAAGTTGCCAAGCGCCATCCACCAGCCATTTACCAGAAACCAGATCACATTCACCAGAAATGAAACAGCTCCGCCGCCATATTCGATTCTTCTCCCGAACGGCCAGAATGAAATCGTGGCAAATTTGAAGCACTGCAGGCCATATGGTATTCCGACGATCGTAATACACCACAGGGCTCCGGACAGGACCCATGCCATGCCACTGATGAAGCCCCCAAAAATAAACCAGCAAATATTTCCTAACAATCGCATGTTCAGTTCCTCCCAGTATGAAAGCAAAGATGTAAGACCGCTCAACCCGGACTGCCGGTTTCAGGAAGCGGATACATCAGCGCGATATTCATGATGTGCGCGATATTCTGTTCTCCGGCAAACCGGTCCCTGTCTGCGAAGTCTTCAGTAAGCGGCAGCCAGAGAAGGGGATTCGTCTCTTCCTGCAGCGGAATGTCCTCATCCAGCTGGCCGACGTACAGTTCCAGATCGAAGCCCCGGAAGTAATATCGGATGTCCATCAGCCGATACAGGCGGATGTGCTGCCTGGTGATCCCTGTTTCTTCCTGAAGTTCCCGGTAGGCAGCATCTTCCGATTCCTCTCCCGGTTCGACCTTGCCGCCGACAAAGTTGTACAGACCTTTATAAGGGTCCTTCCGCCGCCTGCAAAACAGGGCTGCATCCTTTGCCTTATTGAATACAACAATACAATTATATATTCGGTACACAGTATACTCCCATATCTAAAATGGTTAATCAATAGTCATCCCAGGCTCCCTCATCATCCAGGAAGCCTTCATAGGCATCATCGTAGTCATCATATTCGTCCCTGTTGTCTTCGAAATATGCCTCTATGTCATGGTCATCCGGGTCAAAGGCATGCTTCGCACCGCCGCCGGATGACGAGACCCATGGGGATTTTGCTGTAGAATGCCTGCTGTCCCAGACCTCTGTGATCTCTCCATCGTAATAACGCGCCGAGAAGATCTGCCTGTCACCAGTATACCAGTACATGTTCCCAAATGTGTGCTTTTTATGCATCCAGCTCCCGGTGTCCTTTGTTGTCTCGGTCGGTGCCCCCAGTTTTGTCGACCGGGCCTGTGATATTGTCATACCTACTGCCGGAATATCCGGCTTATTGGCATACTCCAGCCGTGCTTCCTTTTTCTTCGCGCTTTCCAGTCCGTCAACCGTCACATGATACCGTTCTTTAAACTGCTGTGCCCTGCGGACTGCTTTGCTGACATCGTACAGATCATTACTCTTAACGGCGTCAAGCAGTGCCGCCTCGCATCCGGCCGTGATCAGCTTCGGCCGCAGCCCGAAGGCAATGTCCATCGGCACGGAACTCCATTCATCACCAAGCCCATAGCAGGCAAGATCATACGCCTTCATGCCGGCGCCCTCTTCCACAGCCTGCATCACCTCTGTGATCTTCCCGAAATAATTCCTTTCGTAGCAGATCTGAACGGCCTGCTCATCCGGTCCGTATGAAATATCAGCCTCTTCTGCCTTCTCAAAAATCGATGTTATGGCTTCCTTAACACTCCGGTCAAGGTCCATCCGAAGGCGTGCCCACATTTCCTTCATGGCAAATGTCAGCAGTTCCGTCTCCTTTTCATAACCGGATTTAGACCCCGTTTTCCAGTCAGATAATTCCTTGTCGGTATATCCGAAGGCGTCATTGATCCGGGGCCGTGTCTTTTCTTCCCAGAGGGCAAGCTTCCAGATTTCCATCAGCAGCGTGTCTTTGGATCCGATCTCTCCGGAAGGCTCGTACTGTGTCACAATGCCCTGATCAGCCGCAAAGTTTTTCGCTTTCTCCCTGGCTTTATGCAGCCGGAACGGACCGATCGCGATCAGGATAACTGCTGCTGTTGCAATGATGATCAGAACGGCCTTTGTTTTTTTCGACATACGCTCACCAGCCCCCGTTTCCTTAGCCGCAAAGCCCTTCGATCCATTCCCTTCTCCGGATCACATCCAGCCAGTCTTTCGGGATGCTCCCGTAAGTATAATACAATCCCGCAAGGCCTCCTGCAATAGCGCCAACCGTATCGGTATCCTCACCAAGGTTGACAGCCTTCAGTTCACAGTCACGGAAGCTGTCTGTCGTGACCAGGCACCAGATGGCTGCCTCCAGGGAGTCCACCACATATCCTGAACTTTTGATCTTCTCTTCCGGCACGGACGCAAACGCTGTCAGATCCTTAAGCCGTTCATAATAAGACAGCTCTGTCAGGTTGCGGACATCGCCTCTGTAGAAGGCAAATCCCCGGTCCATTCCCTGCTGCAGACGCCCTGCCAGATCTCCTGTTCCGTCCAGGACAGCGCACACGCAGAAATAATACAGGCCGCAGGCGATCTTTGCCCGCAGGTGGTTGTGGGTCAGGCCGGATACTTCATGGACGATCCGGACTGCCTCCCCGTCAGAAAGCTTCTGCTCATGCGCGTACAGACAGGCCGGAAGGATCCGCATCAGGGAACCGTTCCCGTTGTCAAAGGCATGTGTGCCGCCGCAGGTTCTCACATCCGGGTTTTTCATATATCTTCTTATTGACGCTTCCGTCGCCCCGCCAATATCGAAGGCCTTTCCGAAAGGCGTGTATGCTCCCCTCGTAAACCAGGCCTCAAACCGGTCCATGATATCCTGCAGGTCGATAACCCCTTTCTCCCGGATACTGCAGAGCAAAGCCAGTGTCAGACTCCCGTCATCCGTCCAGGTTCCCGCCGGCATATGATAGGTTCCGTAGCCCAGCATCCGGTCAACAGGATTCGCTTTCACCTCACTCCTGGATCTGAACTGGACCGGACATCCCAGGGCATCACCAATGATCACACCCATGATGCCGTCCAGCCATACGCCTGATCCTTTCAAATTTGCACGATCTGTCATCATTCATTCCCCCTGTCCCAAATGGATTATTCTGCCTTTCTCTGTTACAGGGACATTCTATCAAACCCGCTCCGAATCCAGGTCGTTCGCAGAGCGACCCTCACAGCCGCCCGGTCACGGGACGATTCTGCACAGCACCTCCAGGGCTTTCCGGTATCTTCTGACGGCCTGTCTGACCATCCAGGTCTCACCCGCGGCATTTCCTGTACCTGTCTGTTCAAGAAACAGGGCCATATCCGTCACCCATCCCGCCAGTTCCAGGATGGCTTCCGCCCATCTGATCCGCTCCACCGGAGCCGGATCCGTATCTGACAGCCGGAAAAAGGCTTTCTTGACGTCCCTGATCCAGGTTCCGTACCCTTCTTTCATCGAGTCCAGGGTAAGAACCCGGTTTTCCACTTCTTCAAAGTCCCGGATGAACG
>JAGCAV010000175.1 GCA_017652545.1 Lachnospiraceae bacterium | reverse complement strand
TCTTGATCCCGTCAAACTTCAGTTCATCAAGGACAACCAGCTTCTTCTCATTAACAGCATTGGTCAGAACGGACTTGAGGGCCAGCCTCTTTTCCTTCTTGTTCATCTTGAAGCTGTAATCTCTGGGAACGGGGGCGAACACCACACCGCCGTGTGTCCACTGCGGAGCTCTGGTTGAACCCTGTCTCGCATGGCCTGTGCCTTTCTGTCTCCAGGGCTTTCTTCCGCCGCCGGAAACCTCTGCACGGGTCTTGGCCTTCTGTGTGCCCTGGCGGTTGTTTGCCAGCTGCTGCACTGCCGCAAGGTGCACGAGATGCTCGTTGATCTCTACGCCGAATACCGCATCGTTCAGTTCGATGGTTCCGACTTCCTTGCCTTCCATATTATAAACAGATACGTTTGCCATCTGTATGATCCTCCTTATCTCACAAATTTCGCGCCGTCATTATTTACCGGTCTTGGTGGTCTCTTTCAAAGTGACCAGAGACTTCTTCGGTCCGGGAACAGCGCCCTTGACGAGAATGAGGTTCTCCTCTGCGTCGACTCTGACGATCTCAAGGTTCTGAACAGTAACCTGTACATGTCCCATATGACCTGCCATCTTCTTGCCCGGGAACACACGGCTGGGATCGGAAGCGGATCCGTTGGAACCGGCATGGCGATGATATTTGGAACCGTGAGCCATGGGTCCTCTGTGCTGGCCGTGGCGCTTGATCGCACCCTGGTATCCCTTACCTTTTGAGATTGCCGTAGCATCGACCTTGTCGCCCTCGGCGAAGATGTCAGCCTTGATCTCCTGCTTGACTTCATATTCAGAAGCATTCTCAAAGCGGAACTCTCTGACATATCTCTTGTAAGCTACGCCGGCCTTGTCAAAAGCACCCTTCTGGGGCTTGGCGACCAGTTTTTCTCTCTTATCCACGAAGCCGACCTGAACAGCTTCATAGCCGTCGTTCTCGACTGTCTTGACCTGCGTAACGGTGCAGGGGCCTGCCTGGAGAACGGTTACCGGTGTGAGCACGCCATCTTCATTGAAGATCTGGGTCATACCGACCTTTGTTGCAAGTATTGCCTTTTTCATTCCTTTTCCTCCTCTTTCTACAGCGGATCGCTTCTGCGATCATCCTAGTCAAAGGATCAATACGGGTTTTGCTGATCTTTTAACCCTATATCAACCTGCAAGGATTTGTAGCTTTTGAAAAACAGTTATTTGGTTTTCATCTTGATATCAATATAAACACCTGCCGGCATTTCCAGTCTGGACAGCGCATCGATTGTCTTCTGGGTCGGCATGATGATATCGATCAGTCTCTTGTGTGTTCTCTGCTCGAACTGCTCACGGGAGTCTTTGTACTTGTGGACAGCACGCAGGATCGTAACCACTTCCTTCTTGGTGGGAAGGGGCACAGGTCCGGATACCTGTGATCCGGTTTTCTTCACGGTCTCGATGATCTTCTTCGCGGAAGAGTCGATCAGCTCGTGGTCATAGGCCTTCAGGATGATTCTCATTACTTGACTTGCCATAAAAAAAGTCGCCTCCTTATTCGCACTTTTTTGAGTAAGTACGACAAGCGGTGACTGTACACGCTTCCGTGTGTTTCCTGCCCTCAGG
>JAGCAV010000174.1 GCA_017652545.1 Lachnospiraceae bacterium | reverse complement strand
GATCATGGCGCCGGGGATACAGGCATTGTTGGCTGTCTCTGAGCAGGCAAGTCCTTCAAAACTGCCTTTTCCGAACTCAGCCTTGTTCTTGCTGCGGGATTTACCTGTGGAGTAGGACAGCCAGGCCGCGATATCTTCGCCCGCACCCGGGATCGCGCCGATCCCGCAGCCGATCAGGGCAGACCGGAGCATGGGACGCATAAGCTGACGCATCTCGTCTTTATCCGGGAAGATGCTGCCCATGTCTGAGTTGACCTGGAACGGTGTCCGATCCTGCAGGACAGTCAGCACTTCAGCGATGCCGAACAGACCGATCAGAGCCGGAATCAGCTCCACGCCGCTTCGAAGCTGCGGGATAAAGACGAAACGTCCGCTGTTATACATCGACTCCACACCGATCAGGGCAACGAAGAAGCCCATGAAACCGGCCAGCCAGCCTTTCAGAGGCGAGCAGTCCACCGACAGATTGCCGCAGATGGTAATGCCGAAAAGTGCCAGCAGGAACATTTCCCATTTGCCAAACTTCAGCGCAATACTGGAGATAAAGGGTGTCGCGACCATCATGATCATACAGGAGATCAGCGTGCCCAGGCAGCTGGCAAATACGCCGCCGAACAGCGCCTTGCCGCCCTTCCCTTTCTTTGCCAGCGGATAGCCGTCCAGGGCTGTCGCAGCCGCGTTGGGTGTGCCGGGGATGTTCAGCATAATCGCGGAGAACAGGCCGCCGGACACCGCGCCGACATAAACGCCCAGCATGAAAGCCACCGCCTGATCGGTCGGCAGTTTATAGGTCAGGTTGATCAGCAGCGCCAGCGCCATGGTACCGGTCAGGCCCGGAATGGCACCGACCACAAGGCCCAGCAGGACCGCGCCTGCAACGATCAGAAGATTCATGCCCTCGAACACGCCGCCTGCGGCAACGCCTACCAGAGCCAGTTGTTTAGCAAGTCCGCCCATACTCTATCCCCCTTCTCATGGCATGCTGATTCCGAAACCAAGTTTAAAGGCATAGTATACGATCGCCGACATGGCTACGGCGATGATGATGGAAATCCACCACTGCTTCATTGCCTTCAGGTACAGAAAGTTTGCGATCAGATAGATCGATGTCGCGATGATAAAGTGCATCCGTCCGAGCAACACCCAGATATAGACGACCATCATCGCGATCAGGATCAGGACACGTACCGTCCCGTCGCTGGTAATGAACTGTTTGAGGAAAGCGCCGTTTAATACTTCCTTCAGTTCAGTCAGGCCGCCGAGCCTGTATCCGATATAGGCCAGGATCGCGCCAAGAATGACGATCACGCCTCCAACGATCGCCGGAAAGAACCCCGGCGCGTCAAGAAACGTATTGTAGATTTTCATGCTCATCGCATCAAAAACGACAAAGATGCCGAAGAGCACCAGCAGAAGGCCGCTGACAAAATCCTTTGCCGCGTTCCTCTCTTTCTTTTCCTGCATAGTCTGCTCCTTACTGTGTTGTTGCCGGGTCAGTTATTCCGGGTCTGTCAGATCCTGTCCGTCTCTAAAGCAACACGATTTGTTTTTTCTTACTGATACGCTTCGCAGGTAAGCTTGACCGTCTCCCAGTCATAGTCTTCCAGTGTCGGAATGCCGTAATCCTCGGGATTGCCCTCTCCAAGGCCTGCATTGAACAGTGTCCAGGAATAGCCTGAGATGGAGAATGACAGGAACTTGTCCGCCTCTTCACCGGTCAGGCCGATGATGTTAAAGTCCTTCTCAGCTGCGAAATCCTTCACTGCGTCTGTGGTAATGGCATGCTCGAACGCTTCGGTCAGGGCATCCACGATCTCCTGCGGTGTGTCGCGCGGGATCATGATCGGCCAGGTCTCGTTCAGATTCGGAACATTCTCGGTGCCTTCGACTTCCGTGGTGACAGAGGGAGCGGTCACACCGATACCGGTAAACTCAAACGGATCTGCGCAGGTCACAAAGATCGGAACCAGCATATCGCCATTGAGGTAGTCGATCACGGAAGAAAGAGAGCCGGCGCCAACCATGACATCACCTGCGATGCAGCCGACAGCAGCATCTGCGCAGGAACCGAACAGGCTGTAGGTCGGAGCATCCGCACCTTTGGCAGCACAGATCGCTTCAAACTGGGTGTGCGGACCGTTGCCGTATGCACCGATTCCAAAAGCGTTGCCCTCTGCCAGGAAATCGAACAGTTCGTCTGTGTTGGTTACGCCCGAATCCTTGTTGGCAAACACAACAGCCGGTCCCGAATAGGGATGGAAGGAGATCCAGTCCTGCCAGCTCGACTCTGAGTAGGCATAGATCGGATAGGATGAGAATCCGCCGGTACCGGTCGCAAACATGCTGTAACCGTCATGCGGCTGGTCGAGAACATAGTCACAGGCCACTGCGGAGTTGGCGCCTTCCATGTTCACGCAGTTGATGTTCTCGCCGAGGTAGTTGGCCATCTCTGCCACCACCGGACGGACAGCTGTGTCAGTTCCGCCGCCGGCACCGTATCCGATGTAAACTGTCGGTGTTCCGTCTGCGAACACATCCGCCATAGCTGCTGTCGTACCTGCCACAGCCAGTGCCAGGCTCAAAGCCAATACCATCATTTTCTTCATTGCAAATTCCTCCTTTTCTCAGACACGCCTGTGCCCGGATAAATGTAATGCAGGAATATACCGCCGTTTCCCTGGAGCCGTATTTTTTTGTCAAATTTCCCGAATCGCAATACTTCCTGCCTTAGCGATACCGTCCTTTCAGGTATCTGTTGGTACCTGAATTGTAGTTTGCTTAGTGCAAAAGTGTCAATTAGATACACGGGACCAGGCGAATCCTTAACGCTTTTTTAACACGATCCGTACATGCATGAAACAGGCTGCCTGTGGCTGTCCCCTGTTCAGCCTCTGCCTTCTCAGCCGGGCCTGTCATCGGGCGGACCTGACTTTTTTATGGTCGGACAGGCGGTTTTATGGTATGATTCCAGGGTTAACAGATCATGAGCCGATCATGCCCGCATAAATCGGGCCATGACCCTGGGATCCTGGAACCATCATATACCGGAGGTGTTTCCCCGCATGCATGAAGATATCACTGTACGCGTACGATTATCAGCCAAACAGTTTCGCAGTTTCTGTGCCTTCGATACCTTTCGCCGCAAACGGCGTCATCTGCCGATCCTGATCGTGACATCCGTTCTCTTCACGTTCGGCCTGTGGTACCTGCTGTTCGCAAAAGGAGGCTCAGGCGCTGTGGCTGGTCTCCTGATCGGTCTGACCATCGCGGTTCCCATGGTGACCTTCGGCCTGTATGTGATCCAGATCGAATCGCAGGTATCACGCCAGGGACTAACTGCGGCCCCGGAGGTCTATGCCCTGCATCTTAGTCCGGACGGCGTCAGAATCAGCGGCCTGCACCGCTCGTCAGGAACCGTCTCTCTTTCCTGGATCCAAATCTGGGCTGCATACCGCGCCAGGGCAGCTGTCTATCTGTATGTGAGTGAAGACCGCGCCTTCATCCTGCCCGACGGCCAGGCAAGCGTGTCTGATGAAAAGCTGTGGGCTTATCTGTGTACGATGATGGGAAATGAGAAGTGTTTTGTGATGAAGAAATAAGATGCTTTTCGTGAGTTTCCGGTTGATATTCCAAGGCATGCGAGATGGGTTCAATATCAGGCGTAATCCTATAGAACAGTCTGCCCAGGTTCTTGGCAGATCAGGATACGGAGCGAAAGGCCGAGCGAAGGCGCTCAACGCCTGAGCGAGCAGGAGTCGGGACGGAAACCATAAAGGTTTCCGGCACGGTACGACTGGTGCCTGAGCGCAGAAGCCGGAGATGCCTTAGAACATGGCAGCCCCTGTTCGTGGTTACGCGGTATTGAACCCATGAGCATGCCGTTCGGGAATCCAACCAAAACGCACGAAAAGTATTCTTACTGAATTAAGCCAGAACGGGCTGCCGCATCCGCGACAGCCCGTTCTCACTTTTTGATCAGTGTGTTTTCCTGTAAGCCCGTTCAGCAAACAGCTGCACCGCCTTAATAGCAGGTCACACCACCGTCCACAGGCAGGGACACGCCGTTGATAAAGCTGGCTTCCTCGCTGGCCAGGTACAGCACCGCATTGGCCACATCATCTGCCGTTGCCAGCCTTCCGAGCGGAACCTCCCCATAACGCTCGGCCTTGCGCTCCGGATCCTTGAACAGCACCTCCACCAGCGGTGTATAGACCGTGCTGGGATGAGTGGAGTTGCTGCGGATGTTGTCCTTGCCGTAGCGGGACGCGATGGCTTTGGTCAGCATGGTCACCGCACCCTTGGAGGCTGTGTAGGCTTC
>JAGCAV010000015.1 GCA_017652545.1 Lachnospiraceae bacterium | reverse complement strand
ACATAGCAAGCGGGTTCCTGATGTCAACATTTTAATCATCATTGTCATGTGGATTCCTTTGCATCAGAGCGTTTCTTTCCAAGTTCTGTTGGTAGTTTTATTGCCTTCGGAACTTTAGTGTCGAGCGGCGATTTGAGGGCGGAGAAAAAAGCGATTTGATTTCGGAAGAACTCCCACTGCGACTGCGCAGTCAGATCTGCGACGGCAGGCTCCTGGCGGCATAACGGCATGCTTCCCGCGGAGTTTTGATCCGCTGACAGATGAATACAAAGAGCCATGAACCATTTGTGGTTCACAGCCCTTTGTGGTTTTATGGGATTCATAAAACGTAACACTGCAGGGCCGCTGCAATGGCCTCGGCATCTTCGCCGCTCAGTGTTTCGGAAAGCTGTTTCCTGCTGTGTTCTGTATCATGGAAATCACTGACGGGAAAACAGACATTGTGATCCGGGATGTAAACGAAGTTGACGAGGTATGCAAACCCGAGGATGACATCGAATGTTTTGTTTTTCGTATGGATCCTGATCTCATCGAGATCCGGCTCCAGATGCAGGATTTCCCATGATGCCAGACGGAGTTCCATCTGACCGTCAGGATCAGCGCAAAAATATTGAAACGTATGCATGGCATGTCCTCCCGGTATGGAAATGATCCTATGCGAAGGACTGATGATTAACCGCGGCAAGGATTATATCTGCATCGATGACGTGTTTGCCTGACTGCATACTGATCGTCAGTGCATCATTCATGATGTTATCAATGACCCTTGGATTATTCTGGGACATACTGTTGAGTGCAGACATGGCAGCTTCATTGATGATCTGGTCCGAACCTCCGGCAAAGCGGATCTTGTGACGGACGTATGCGGGAACCTCTTCATCGGAAAGCCCCTGAAACTCATAGTGGACAGTGATACGCTGGCGGAGTGCTTCATGAACCGGTTTTCTGAGCGTGTTGTTGAGATAGGATTCCCCGCAGAGGATGAGTGTAAAGCAGTTGAAGGAATCATAGTCGTAGTTCATGAGCATCTTGAGGTCATTAAGGATGGCCGTGTTCAGATACTGCGCTTCATCAATCGTAATAATGAGCGGCTGGCGTTTCTCTTTATAAAGGTACCAGATCTGTTCTTTGATGGCCTTAAACATGCCGGGTTTGCCGCCTTTGGGCGGAAGGCCGAGAACGTCGCACAGCTGTCTGTAGAATTCCGCGATGCTTACGGTTGAGAGGCAGATATAGTCCATCCGGTAAAGGTTCGGATTAAGGCCCTGCTCAAAAGCCTTCAGGGTACAGGTTTTGCCGTTTCCGGGTTTTGAGGTAAAGACGGCGATGCCCCGGACATCCTTGGCCTGGTCAAGCGCGCCTGTCATCTCCTTGAAATCCCGGGACTGGAAGCAATCGCTGGCCGGAATGGATTGTTTCAGAAAAGGGTTGCAGGTCATTCCAAACCATGCGTAAGGAGTGGCACTCACGACGGATCACCTCCGATCTTCGCGTACTGCAAAGAAGGCAGGTTGTTCCGTTTGGTGCGGCAGTTTTCCACCCTGTTTGTTGCCCGGATGGGGAAATGCTCCTTATCATAAAGAATGAACGCGGAGGCCATGTCATTCGGGACAAAACGGACTTCGACCTTCATGCCGATGAACTGCATCGGGACGTCATAACAGACACTGTCGATCTGGATTGTCGAGTCTTTACGGACTTTGCGTTCAACACGGTTGAGAAAACATTCATCCAGCCACGCGGTGGAAGGAACAGGTCTTGCCTGGTCAGCGGTCGCCTGATAGCGGTCAAACGGAGTGCACTGGATACCGGTATGGAAAGAGAGGTTGTAGGAGCGGATGTAATCCCGGAAGACAGCATTAAACTCACTGAGGGAGTGAACCGTCCCCATGTCCAGACCATAGATAAGCTGTTCCTTGCAGGTACGCCAGAACCGTTCACATTTCCCTTTGCTGGCGCCATCTCTGACACGGGTATGGATCAGGGCAATGCCGAGGGAGCCGCAGATCAGGGAAATCTGCTCATTGGCGTAAGGCGAGCCATTATCAACCAGGAGTTTGGACGGAAGGTTATAGGTTGAAACGGCATCTTTGAGAACTTTTTGAAATGCGGCTGCACTGTCATGGTAAAAGAGCTCGGCGCCGACAATCATGCGGGAATGGTCATCAATAATGCAGACGGCGTATACCCGCTGGCTTTTCCCGTTTTCGATGATGTGTGGGAAGTAGCACGTATCCGCCTGCCACATGCGGCCGAATGCTTCTTCCTCAAATGCTTTCCTGTCCCGGATGTTCAGGTTCCGTGCTCCTTTCAGGTCGTTGCGTTTTACAAAACGCTGGACGGCACAGACGCTGACAATGGCAGGGATCAGACCCTCCTGAATCAGTTTTGCGTGGATCTGGGTTGCATTGAGCCTGGGGAAGTCCTTTTTCAACTGGTAGATGCGTTCAATGGCAGTGTCGGGAAGAACCCGGGTGAGCCCCTTATCGGAGCGTTCCTTCGGCATCAGGCCGTCGAATCCTTCGCGGTTGTAGATGGACACCCATTTTTCGATCGTCTTTGGCTTATAGACGACCTGTGATCCATCCGGCAGTGTGAGTGGTTTTTCAGTTACCCGCCGGTAGTATTCCGACCTGCTGGCATCCGGAAAAAGCCCCTGGATGACCGGCGCTATGATCGCAAACTTGAACTGGGCGGTTTGGGTGGCTTTCGCCAGATCTGTGTTGCTTGTGTTCGGGTTATTCATTTCATCACCTCCTTGATGCCATCATAGGGCATGCACAGAAGGCGGGCTATGAACGTGTCGTGTGGTGAAGGTTTCCTGAAAGGTCCAGCCGGGAGGCAGGTGGCGGCAGTTTGCCGGATTTGTGTGGGACTGGAGAAACGAATAGAGGGTTTTGCGGAAGAAACCGGAAGTGAAGTCGGAAAACGGATCAGCTGCATAAAGGCTGGCATGAAAACTGGCAGCGGATGTCCTGCCAGATCGGACAAAGTCCAGCCACCAGTCTTTGTGTTTGAGAAAGAGGCTTTTCCAGCGGTAGACCGTAGAGTGGGATATTTCGAAGGTCGTGCACAGGTTTTCAATCGTCATGGTATGGGAGAAGTACTGATGCAGGATGTATAGAATAAAGGGCAGGGAGCAGCGCCGGTAGGGAATGATAAAGTCAGGTATGACTGCATGGGTGTGTCCGCAGGAACAAATCACCCGGAGGATCCGGATGGTGCGGAATGAAATCCTGCCGTTGTCGACTTCAACGATTCCCCGTTCATAGTACGCAAAGACTGTGCATTGTCCTTTCGCTCCGCAGGACGGACAGCGCTCAAGCGCCGGATTAAACTTCTTCATAAATACGGAAAAACGCTCTTGCAGGGAGTTTTCCGGAAGATTCAGCTTGAAATTCAGCAGGTTCTTTCTTATCATGGTAGTGAGGTCCCTTCTTTTTAGGAGGGGTTGGTGAGAGAGAAAGAACAGATGCTGTCCAGGCGAGGTGTTCTTT
>JAGCAV010000173.1 GCA_017652545.1 Lachnospiraceae bacterium | reverse complement strand
TCCTGTCCATTTTACAATGAATAGCCTTTGTTGACAATCAT
The DNA here is from genome assembly GCA_017652545.1 of Lachnospiraceae bacterium. The sequence continues at coordinate 2,238 of JAGCAV010000173.1, read as the reverse complement.
GGAAACCGGCAAATATGCACAGCCCGTTTTACGCAGGCCTTATGGCACACAAAGAGGCCGGTTGCCCGGCCTCTTTGAAAACTGCACTGTGAATTTCCGGTCTGCCGGATGTGATGACTCACATCCGGATACGCTCCGGTCTTTTATCACTCGGTCATCGCCTCAGAAATGTCCTCTCCGAGTCCGACAACTTCAGGAAGTTCAGCAACTGCTTCTGTCATTTCCTCTTCAGCAGCTTCTGTCAGCGCTTCCTCAGCCTCTTCCAGAAGATCCTTGTTCTCTTCGGTAATGATGGTGAAACGGCCCTGGCCGTAAGGATCAGCATATTCCTCGGGGATCTTGCCGCCAAGAGTCTTCTCGATGTACTCGGTCACAACATCATGATCGACGATCGGATCTTCACCTTCCGCCGGAACCAGGACCTTGCAGCCCTTGAACATGGTCATGCCATCACCGAAATCAGCGGAATAATAGGTGTTGATCGCCAGCTTGTAGTTCTTTTCAAGATCAAGCGGCTCATCACCGACCATGACGTTCTTAATCCTGTACTCGCCGTCCACAGAAACGAACTCGCCGTCAGAGTTGACTTTCACACTGGAAGGAATGGTGGTGTCGACCATGTACGAGATACCGGCGGGCACGATCCAGCCGCCGCACTCTTCCGGATACAGGTGAGCGCCCATCTCCAGGCAGTCAAGGATGACCTGACCGGAAACCTCTACGACGCCCGTTGTGGTATTCCACGGATAGACAGCGATCACATCCATGAAGTTGATATCACCCTCATCAATGTTGGCACGAATGCTTCCGCCATTGAGGAATGCGATATCTGCATCGAAATAGTTGAGGTACACATCGGACAGGAAGTCGCCGAGGTTGGTCTCCGCCACACGGATCAGGCGGTCGCCGGTCTCCGGATCATAGATGACCAGATCGAAATCTGTTGTGCCGGATACGACAAACAGATATGCCAGAGAATCTTCGATCTCCTGAACGGCATCGTACACTTCATTGTACTCATCTGTCTTCTTCTCATCATCCGTCACCTTGTCAACCAGACCGGAAGAGATGGCGATCGCGCCATCCTCAGCCACATCCAGCTTCATCAGGCCGATATGCTCAAGCTTTGTACCTGTGGAGGAAAGAAGCACATCCTCTCCATCCTTGTTCTGCACGATTCTCGCCGGGATCTCGCTGTGCGCATGTCCGTCAATGAATGCGCAGATGCCGGTCGTATTTTTGATCACTGCGAGGGAAGACCAGTCACGTTCAACACCGGTATCGCCCATATGGCCAAGCGCGATGACGATGTCAGCGCCGTCCTCGTAAGCTGCATCCACAGCCTGCTGCACATCATCATATAGATCCTGCGGTGTGTCAGCGTCGAAACCGTAAATGTAATTGCCATCCTCGTCCTGGAAGTAGGTCGGGGTGGACTTGGCAATGGTCTCGGGTGTGCTCATGCCGACATAACCCACTGTCAGGGTCGTGCCGTTGATTTCATATTCCTCCAGTGTATAGCCGTCAAAGATCGTTTCACCGGTCCGGTTATCAATAAAGTTGCAGGAGATGAATTCTCCGGATGCGTTCTGCGCATACTCAAGGAAAGCTTCCATGCCATAGTCGAATTCGTGGTTGCCCGGAATGAGGATGTCATAATCGATCATCTCCATCAGATCCATGACTGCCTGTCCGTCTGTCTCTGTCGTCACAACGCTGCCCTGGATCGCGTCACCGGCATCGATCGTGGTCACTTCCGCCGCGCGGCCGACCACATCAGCCTTCACGCCTGCAAGTCCTGCATAGCCAAGGCTCAGGGATGAACCGGAGTAATCCTTGTCGGCACTGATGCCGCCGTGTGCGTCGTTGTGATAAATGAGAACAATGTCATCGTCCTCGATGTTAAAGTCATCAACGGTGCCCCTTGTGGGTTCTGCAGATACTTCAACCGTATAGCTGATCTCCTGCTCCATGACAGCTTCCGTCAGATCTTCGGTCTCTTCCTCATCAAGATCCTCAAGGTCCGCCTCTTCCGTCAGTTCCTCTTCAGCTGCCTCGGTAAGGGCTTCCTCAGCTGCTTCTGTCTCCTCCTCAGCTGCTTCTGTCTCCTTGGGTTCGACCTTGGTCTGCGGCGTTGCATAATCAGCCAGGTTTTCTGCGGAGATCACCCCTGCCGTGCCTTCCACAATGCCCTCGCCCTGCTCAGCTGCCGCTTCTTCAACAGCCTCAGTGATCACT
>JAGCAV010000172.1 GCA_017652545.1 Lachnospiraceae bacterium | reverse complement strand
TCACCGAGTTCCATTTCATCATACTGTGTGATGCCCGCTAAGGACTCCAGGTTGAATTTCTCCAGCCTGGAGATCAGCGTGATCTGGATCGACTTCAATGTCTTTCCGGAGCCGGAGTGATAGCTCCTGTAATACTTCAGGGCAATGTGTTCCGGATCCTTCATCTCCAGCCGTTCAAACAGCATATCCAGCGGAGACAGAAAGTCGTCGTCATCCTCTTTTACCTCACCCGCACGGATCATCTCCATGACCATCGGGAAATTCTGTTCTTCTTCCGGCGCTTCATAATGAAGATAGAAGATGAGTGACAGAAGCAGCATGGTCGCTGCCTGGTCCCAGAACGGGTCCTGCGTCTGCGCTCCCTTTGGCGTGGTATTCTTGAACAGGTTCGTGACCAGCCTCTGGATATCATTGTCATTCCGCAGATACACGAACGGGTTATAGCAGTGGCTTTTATCCATGTTGATGAGGTCGATGACCTTGATCGTATATCCGTTCTCTTCCAGAAGCCTTCCGGTAGATCTCAGCAGTTCGCCCTTCGGATCCAGCGCCACCATGCTGCAGTTTGCGTTCATGATATTCGGCTTCGCATAGAACCGGGTCTTTCCGGAACCGGATCCCCCGCACACAAGAACATTCAGATTTCTCCTGTGCTTCCTTCCATCCATCCCGATGGAAACGTTCTGCGTCAGGATCACGTTCTCATTGGTTTTAGCGGATGCGTACTTCCGGTTCAGCTGTGCGGGGGTTCCCCATTTCGCCGATCCATGCTCCTCCCTTTTCCGGTAGTTCCTTTCCGAAGAAAGAAAGACCGCCAGCGCGATCCCGTAAAGAAGAAACAGGATAAGAACTGTTTTCAGGCTGCCGCTGCACCACACGATATGGAACGGGTTCTCCATGATCGTCCCAAAATCAGATACCAGGCTCTGGAGCCCGTTTTCCAGCGATGGCGCGATAAGCATCCCAATCCAGATGACCATGGCTCCGCCAAATGCATAGAGGATGATCCTCTGCGTTGAAAACTTATTCCTGTCACGTTTCACTCGTCATTCGGCCTCCTTTCTTCGGCTTGTATCTCGGACAGCAGACGATGACAGAACGGAAACTCTGCTTGCAGGCATTTTCACACCTCCGGCATGTTTCGCTATAGGCGATCCGTCCTTTATCATCCCGGAAGAAGGACCAGTACGATTTGTTCCCTTTGCTCATTTCTCCTCCTGTTCAACGTGCCTCGCGGTCACTCTTTTTCCTTTTTGCAGGTGGAGCGTCAATGATCTTCAGGAGCACATCATCCACATCCTCTGTCGGAAGGTCTTCCCGTATCAGGTCATTGCGGAAACGGTTCATTCCGTTCACGAGCAGTCTCTGTTCGAAATCGTTCACTTTGATCATTACAGCGTTATCTGTCATTTAGCCTCCTTTCCGTAGCGCCTGCGCTTCTTTTTCGGAGCCTTATGCCGGTTGCTTTTCTGGATTTCCTTCTTCCGGTCACTGGTTTTTCCACTGTCCATATCTTTCCGGATCTCCTCCAGCTGTTTTCTTACAGAAGGTCTGCCGGCTTCGCCTAAGCTGCGTTCCGGATTCTGAGGCTCACGTTTTTCGGTTTCCACGGAGGAATGCCCGGACTGACTGGACTTCGCATTCCGGGCCTGTGTGGGGTTTTCGGCTTCCGCCTTTTCCGCTGTCGGATTCTTGTCCGGAACAACCTTTTTCATGAACTCATCGACCTTGTCCTTCACCTGGTCGTTCCTCTCCGGCTCAGCGATGTCTCCCGGATTCTTCCCTCTGGATCTTTCGATCTCCGTCTTCACGCTTGCCTGGTCAACCGTCGCCAGACTGTAGCGGTCAAAGATGCGGTTGATCTTGCCGGCATCATCCGCCCTTACCATGACATCGGTCAGTCCATCTTCGGCGCTGCGGTCTTTCAGTACACAATAAAGGACACCATACTGTTTTGCTGCTTTGCTGAACATCTCAAGCTGGTCGTCCTTTACGGCAAACACCTTCAGTTCCCGCCCGCTTTTCAGCATGCTGGTAAGACGGATCTTCCCCTTTGTCTTTTTCTGGTCTTTGAGCACCGCATACAACAGGACCGCAAGCCGCTCTGCCGCTTTTCCGCTGATCTTGGCGGCGATCTCAACTCCGTTTAGAGACATTCTTACGACCTGTTCCGCCGCGTCTCCTGAGTAACCCATCTCTCTCCTCTCCTTTCTCCATTTCTTTCAATGTTTCTAATTCGCTGCCAATCTGCGCTGAACGTTTTTCTACGCTGTCACAGATCTTCAGGTCATTTTTCAGCTGCCTGATCTCACCGGATATCCCTGCGATCTTTTCCCGCAATTCGTCCTGTCCGGGCAGGTTACCTTTCCGGACTTCCTGCTTCAGGAGATTCCTCTGTACCTGACGTTCCCATTCCAGAAGCCGGATCCTGCCACCTGCTTTTTCCCTGTATCCGTTCAGATCATCCATGGTCTCGATACTGTTTTTCGCAAGAAACCGTACCTGCTCATCCAGGCGGTCCAGTTTCAGAAGATCCTCGCGCATAAAAAAAGACACCCTTTTTACGGATGCCGGATAGTTCACGATGATATGAAGTTCATAGCAGTAGTGGTAATAAAGCGCCGCGATCCCCTTATGCTTTGTATGTGGAGGATGATCCATGCGGTACCTTCGGATCGCCTTTCTGTCCTCCTCCGGAAAAGGTTCGATCCGGGTGATCTTTTCCAGGATCCTCTCCCGGATCTCATCCATCCGGTAATCATCTCCAAGCCCGTCAAAACGGAAATAACGCTCCGATCCGGATGGCCTCAGGGAAGGACGCACCAGTTCTCCGCCTTTGGAATTATACAGCTTGAATTCATATCCTTTTTCCTTCAGAAATCGGAAGAATTCCCGCTCCGTCAGGGACTTCTTTATCGCATCGTCGATATCCCTGCGGATCATGCTTCGGTAGGTAGGTCTGCCTTTCTTTTCTGCCGCCCATTCGCCGTAATGCTTTCCCCGTCTCTGCGG
>JAGCAV010000171.1 GCA_017652545.1 Lachnospiraceae bacterium | reverse complement strand
GCCATATCAGTCATTTGTCCAGGGACCACCCCGGGATCTTGAAAAACTGCTTGCGGAAAAATGCGGACATGATAAAGTAACTGTATATGAACACAGGTGACCGTCAGGTCAGGTATCCGGATATCAATCCGGCAGGAGGTTGCACATGAATAGAATTCCTTACGATATTACCTTTCATCCGGGCTGGTGGCATAAAAACGCCGGCATTGATTTTTCACAGCCGTTCTTTGACGACTACAGATACCGCATGGAATGCGATGTCAAAATGCGCAGGACGCTCTATGAACACTTCGGGCAGTACGGCATCGGTGAGAAGGATCCTCAGCCCCGCCCGCTGATCGGCACGGACCTGCTGGCAGCCGGTTATCTCTACTCCGAGCTGATGGGCTGTGAGATCGTCTACCAGCCGGACAACTCTCCCCAGGTCGTCTGCCGCAACCTTGACGTGGATGAGATCGGTGATGTGCAGGTCCCGGATCTTGATCAGAGCCCGGTCTGGGCCAGGACCCAGAAGCAGATCGACGGACTGAAGGCGGAATTCGGACGTGTGGAATCATATATCAACCTGCAGGGTATCCAGAACATCGCCCTGGATCTGATGGGCCAGGAACTGTACCTTGCCTATTATTCGGATCCGGATGAGATCACACAGCTGCTGACAAAGATCACTGACATGTCCCTTGAAATCGGCAGAAGGTTTTATTCTCTGACAAATGATATTTCCGGCGGTGTCACCGGTATTGTACGGCAGGTCATGCCGGATAATTACCTGACCAGCAACTGTTCCGTGGAAATGGTTTCCAATTCCTGCTACGAGGAATTCCTGCTTCCCCATGACCAGCGTCTTGCGGAAGCTTTCCCGTGTTTCGGGATCCATCACTGCGGAAAGAGCATGGAACACGTCTGCGAAGGATATTCAAAGGTAAAGAACCTGGCCTTTGCCGAAGTCGGGGCCGGTTCCGACATAGCCTATGTCCGCGAGCACCTGCCGGGCATCTGGCTGAACCTTCGCTACAGCGCCGTGAATATCCAGAAAGAAACACCTGACCAGATCCATGCCAATGTGCAGCGTATGCTTAAGGAAGGAAAGGCGGATGAAGGCCGCATCTCCATCTCCTGTGTAGGCATGGATGTAAATACCCCGGAGGAGAGCATCCTGGCTTTCCTGGATGCATGCAAAATGGCGAATGCCTGAAAAGAGGCGAGATTATGCAGAAGATTACCAAGATCGTAATCACCGGAGGTCCGTGTGCCGGAAAATCAACCGCCATGAGCTGGATCCGCAATGCCTTCACCCAGCGCGGTTATACCGTTCTCATCGTTCCTGAAACAGCTACCGAACTGATCACAGGCGGCGTGGCTCCATGGACCTGCGGGAGCAATGCCGAATACCAGAAGGTCCAGGTCGAACTTCAGCTGACAAAGGAACGTCTCTTCGCGCAGGCCGCCTCCACCATGCCCGGTGAAAAGGTCCTGATCGTCTGCGACCGGGGCATCATGGACAACAAAGCTTATATGACCGGGCAGGAATTTGAAGGAATCATGAAGTCACTTCACGGAGACCTGGTTGCCTGGCGCGACAGTTATGACGCTGTCTTTCATCTGGTCACAGCCGCAAACGGCGCTGAACCCTTCTATTCTCACAACAACAATGCTGCCCGCTACGAGTCCATCGAAGCAGCCATTGCGCTTGATGACAGGCTTCTCTCCTGCTGGACAGGCCACCGGTATCTGCGCGTGATCGACAACTCGACCGGGTTCGAGGAAAAGATGAGAAGGCTGGAGCTGGAGGTCGCCACCTACCTGCAGGAGGCTCATCCTTACCAGATGGAACGGAAATTCCTGATCGAATACCCGGACCTTGAGTGGCTGGAAAACGACCCCCTGTGCAGACAGGTTGAGATTGACCAGGCCTACTTAAAGTCCGATCCCGGGGAAGAGATCCGTATACGCCGCCGGGGCGAGAACGGTCATTATATCTATTATGAAACACGCAAGACCAAACTTGACGGCATGAAGCGCATGAGCACAGAAAAGCGCCTGAGTCAGGCCGAGTACCGGCGTCTTCTGATGATGGCTGATCCGCAGCGGCGCCAGATCCACAAGACCAGATACTGCCTGACCTATGACAACCAGTATTTTGAGATCGATGTCTATCCTTTCTGGGATGATCAGGCCATCATCGAGATCGAACTGCGTGAAGAAGACGAGGAGATCCGTTTTCCGGAGCAGATCAAAGTCATCCGTGAGGTGACCGACGATCCTGCGTTCAAGAACGCGTCTCTGGCAAAAAAATAAGCCCGCTGTGAGCGGACTTCACGGGAACTTTTTCAGATGGAAACAGCGGAGGATCATGAGTGCCTCCGCTGTTTTTTACTGATCCTGTTTTTATACTGATCTTGTTTTTAACCGATCTCTTTATATTCCGGTCACACGTACACTCACGATGCGGAGTTGGACACTCATGATACGGAGTTGACCGTCCCGATGAATACCGGCACCCCGGTCTTCACATCAATGATGGCATAAACAAAAGGCCTGTCCAGATAGACTTTTCTGACTTCCTGCCTGATGGGGAGGCTGGACTCCTTCATGATGACAGCCGTGGCGGCTGCCGCCTCTGTCCCGTTCCTGTTCACATCAATGTATGTCTTGTGCAGGATCTCGTCAATGCATACGCTGTCATCTGTCATATTGCGGAATGCGGCATTGCCTGAAAAGGCTCTCTTTATGCCGATCCGCTTCACGGCGGATTTGAGCGAGGAGCTGTACTCATATTTGAATTCCGGCATTCTGGTCAGCACAGTCACGCCGCTTTTCTGCCTGTTTCTGTACCCTCTGATCCATTCCGCCCCGGTCAGCTTTTTCACGAATTTCGCTGTAGACATCCCTTTCGGCGGAAGCAGTCCCAGAAACGCCAGCTTCCCGCCTGCGTAGCTCTTGACAAACCCGTCGGCACCTGCAATACGCACATAAACATGCTCCGAGCCTTCGAGCATCGGAACCTTCTGCTTTGATCCCCCTGCCTTCGTGAATGTCCGGGTGACAGTATAGTCGTACTTGTCGATCCATTCTCCCTTAAAATAGACGGCATTGATCAGGACCAGCCGGCTGGCCGGATCCAGATTGTTGATGATCCTTTGTATCTTTCCCTCTGTTTTCTGAGAGACCCATTGATTCATCTGGTCAATACCCGCCTGATCAAACTCCGACGGATACATCCCGGCGCCATACGTGCCGGTCATCTTCGCAAGGAATGCCTCCTTCAGCGTGATCATCCCTTTTCTGTACCACAGGGAGTTGACATTCCGGAAAACAGCCCGCTCAGAACCCGAGATCCTTCTGTTCAGTTTTGAAAGCGCCTGTGTATACTTTTTGACAGAGATCCCGCCGAGCGCTTTTTCCATCTCCTTAAGTGTTTTGCCGGATGCGCCGTTTTCCACCATAGACAATGCTGTCAGGATGGAATCCGGAGAGATCAGAACATTCTGCCTGCCGCTTTTCCTTACGCATTCCTGCAGCATCCGGAGCGACGTTTCCGTCATGGCTTTCTCGAAGGACACGGTTGTTTTCTTACCGGCGGCAATCGATATCCGGGCAGGCATCAGTCCAATCATAATCATCACCGCAAGCACAAGCCTTCCGACAGCTTTCAAGCCTCCTGAAGTCAGATTTTTCCGGACCCGCTGCAGCCACCTGTTGCTCATCTTTTTTCCTCTTTTCCTGATCCTTGCCAAAAAAGGGTTTCCTCCCGAGTCTTCCATTAATCCCGGTATTATTGTATATCGTTCACCTTGGATGCACAAGCAGTTCCTTTCGGGAAATCCTGTGCCTTTTTCATGGAAAATACCGAGGCAAGAAGCTGCCTCGTATATGGATGCCGAGCCAGCTGTGAAAGTCCTTCGGAAGGAAGGATCTCCACGACCCGGCCATCCCTCATGACGCAGATCTGTCTGGTGATGCTTCGGACCACCGCCAGATCATGGCCGATAAAGAGGTAAGTCAGGTTAAATTCTTTCTGAAGTCTGACCAGCAGTTCAAGCACCTGCTTCTGTACCGATACGTCCAGGGCACTGGTTGCCTCATCCAGGATGACGAGTCTGGGGTGAATGGAAACCGCTCTGGCGATTACGACCCTCTGAAGCTGTCCCCCGGAAAGCTGATGCGGAAGCCGCTCAGCCAGAGCCGGATCCAGATCCACCATCTGCAGCAGTTTCGGCACCTCCTGAGCTGCCTGCTTTCGGCTCATGATCCGGAAATACACCAGACCCTCAGTCAGAAAAATGCCGATGGGCATTCGGGGACTAATGGCTGAATACGGATCCTGAAAGACCATCTGAATATGTCGGTACACCTCCCTTTGCTTTCTTCCTGTCAGACCCGAGATCCGCTTTCCCTGGAAGAAGATCTCTCCTTCACTGAGCGGTGTCAGTCCCGTGATCATACGGGCAATGGTGCTCTTTCCGCAGCCGCTCTCTCCCACAAGTCCCGTGTTTTCCCCTTCCGGCAGATCAAGAGAAAAGTCATCGACTGCTTTCAGTGTCTTCCCTTTTCCAAGGTCAAACTGCCTGGATACATGTTTTATTTCAAGAAGCATTTTCTTCTACCCCATATGACAGCTCTGAAGAAGCTGCGGATCGTCCAGTTCTATAATCGATCTGAGCAGATCTTTTGTATATGTGCTCTTCGGCTTTTGAATGACTTCACTCACAGTCCCCCACTCCACCATACGTCCTCCCTGCATGACACCGATCCTGTCGGAAATGGTCGCAGCAACGCCCATATTGTGTGTAACGATGATGATGGTGGTGCCTGCATCCCTGCACAGCTGTGCCAGTTCCCGGACGACCTGTGCCTGCACGGTAACATCCAGTGCGCTTGTCGGTTCATCTGCCAGCAAAAGCTTCGGACCCAGGGACAGCGCCATCGCGATCCCCACACGCTGACGCATGCCCCCGGAGAGTTCAAACGGATAGCTGTTCAGTACCCGCTGTGTATCCGTCAGTTTGACTTTTCTCAGCATCTCTTCCTGCAGCGCCTTAAGCTCCGCCTCCGGTTTTTGGAGATGGAGTTTCAGGAATGACAGATACTGTTTTCCGATCTTTGCGATCGGATTCATATAGCGTCCGGTATCCTGAAAAATCATGGCAACCTGCTCCCCGCGCATCCGTCTTTTCTGTACCTGACTCAGTCCGGCCAGATCTTTTCCAAAGAGCCTGATCTGCCCTTTGACAGCAGCACCTGCCGGCAGCAGTCCCTGGACGGCATGCAGCAGCGTTGATTTTCCGCTGCCGCTTTCTCCGACGATGCAGATGATCTCCCCCTGCATGATCTGCAGGGAGATATCATCTGTGGCTGCCCTGATGCCGTCATAGGTGACTGAGACATGTTCGAGACTGAGAATTTCCATATTTCAGTGTTCTCCGTTGTTATTCGATGCTTAATCCGTTGTCAATGAAATAGTAATCGATCGGGTAGGGCACCACATTCTGCACTCTGCTGTTTGCCACAACAAAGTTATTTTCGCCGACAAGATAGATGCTGGCCGCGTCTGCAAGAAGAATCTTCTCCGCTTCAATGGTCAGTTCCTCACGCCCCTCAATATCGAAAGTCTGTGCCAGTTTTTCGATCACTTCATCCAGTTCCTCATTGCTGTACTGCCCGTAATTACTGGAAGATCCTGTCTTGTACATACTGTCCAGGAACCACTGCGGATCGCCGGTGGAAAGGACCTGCCAGTTGGTAGCGACTATGTCATAATTGCCGTTGTCTTCAAAATCAGAAATACTGTCAACCTGCTGCAGTTCAAAATGGATCCCGACCTGTTTTGCCATATCCTGAACAGCCTCGAGCATCGTTGTATAACCATTGTTCTCATAAGTAATGGTCAGCATCAGCTCCTGGCTGTCCTTTTCCACATACCCGTTGCCATCCGCATCCTCGTAGCCGGCTTCAGCCAGCAGCTTTGCGGCATCTTCCGCATCGTATTCCTGCCTGTCAAGCGTATCATATCCGTAAGGAGAGGAAGCCGGATACGGCGCTCCGGCCTTTGCGACGCCGCTGCCAAGAACGGATACCAGTGCATCGTAGTTAATGCTTTCAATGATCGCCTTCCTGACATTGATATCCTGCAGCATTTCATTCCTGTAATTGAATACCAGGATCCTGGTACGGGCACCCTGTGTATTGTAGACCGCAAAATTGCTGTCATTTTCAAAGACAGGCAGATCGGTCCACGCCACGCGCTGCACCACGTCCATCTCTCCGGACTGCAGTGCCATACCGCGGGTGGAATCATCATCAATGCATCTGACTGTAATGGTATCCACATCAGGAGCCCCATTCCAGTAGTCTGCGTTTTTTTCCAGTTCAATATAGGTATTCACCTCGAAGCCGGTGACTTTATAAGGGCCTGTTGCGACCGGAGCGCTGGCAAAATCCGTTTCAGCTTCCGCATCCACCACAGAGTACATCGGTTCGGAAATGTTGGCCAGGAAAGCCCCAAACGGTTCGGTCGTAGTGAAGATCACATCCTGACCGTCCGCTTCGATCGTATCGATCTTCGCGGCGCTCACAGCACGTTCCTGCATCCCGAAAGCCCGCTCAAAAGACTTTTTGACAGCCTCTCCGTCCACGGCTTTTCCATTGTGGAAAGTGACGCCGTCGCGGATATGCATTCTCCATGTCGTGTCGTCTGTCTGCTCCCAGGAATCTGCAAGAAGGGGAACGATCTCGTAATTCTCATTGACTGTCACCAGCGTCTCTGTAATGCCGGCACGGCAGGTCGTCCACCCGTCCCATTCCACAGCCGGGTCCAGGCTGGATCCGAACCAGTAGAGGGCGGCATTGATGTGCTTGTCGCCTTCCGCTGCAGGCGTGCTGACTACGCCTGCAGCCATAGCCAAAATCATTGTCCCCAATGCTAAACCTGTCCTGATGCTTTTTCTTGCTGCCATTGTTTTAGCTCCTTTCTTTTTGCATGTTTTTTTTCGTAACGGGGATCCAATATATCTCTGAGGCTGTCGCCCAAAAGATTAAACACGATTACATGCAGCACGATCACCATGCCCGGATAAATGATCAGCCAGGGTGCTGATTGAATAAACTTGCGTCCTTCGCTCAACATAAACCCCCACTCAGGTGTCGGCGGCTGAGAGGAGAGTCCCAGCAGAGACAGGCCGCTCAGGGTCAGAAGCTGCGCCCCTATGTCCTGTGTGAGATTTACCAGAAGATAAGGAATGATATTCGGAAGGATCACACGGCGTACGATCCGGCGGTTGGTCAGCCCTCCCATCCTGGCTTCCTGTACGAACTGGTTTTCCCGGATTGAAAGGACCAGAGCCCTCGCCACCCTGAAATATTCCGTCCAGCCGACCAGCGACATGGCAAGCACTGTGTTATGAAGTCCCGGCCCCAGCACAGAGACCAGTGCGATCACAAAAACGGTCGAAGGGATAGCCATCACAATATCCGTAAAACGTGTGAGCAGCATATCGATCCAGCCGCCTGTATAACCCGAGAAAATGCCAAGCACAACACCAATCACCGCAATTATGGCGATGACCTGAAAAACGATCAGCAGTGATGTCCGCCCGCCCCAGATCAGTCGGGACAGAATGCACCGTCCGATCTGATCGGTACCGAAAGGATACTGAGCGCATCCCGGATTCAGGGAGTTTGCGTAATCTGTTGCAACAGGATCATGCGGTGCGATCCACGGTGCAAAGACCGGAATCATGACCAGTATGACCGCCAGAAAGAGCCAGAGCAGAAAACCGGGAGATCGCACCGCTTTTTTCAGATAGATCTTCATGACCGTTTTCCTCCAAGACGAATTCGCGGATCAAGGATCTGATAAGAGAGATCCACGATCAGATTGATCATGACATAGATGACTGCCATCCAGAGTACATAGCCCTGAATGATCGGATAATCCTTGATGGAAATGGCTTCGACCGCCATCTTCCCGACTCCCTGCCATTCAAAAATGGTTTCGACAATGGTCGCGCCGCCGAGCAGACCTCCAATCGACATGCCGAACATGGTGATGACCGACAGAAGCGAGTTTGGAAGCACCTGCGTCAGGACGATGCGGGCTTTCGTATAACCCAGTGCCATCCCTCCGGTCAGGTAATCCTTGTTCATCTCCTCCAGCATACTGCCCCGTACACGCCGTATGTAGATGGATGTCATCCAGAAAGCAAGCGTTACAGCCGGAAGGATCAGGTGCTTAAAATCACCGCTGCCCATGATCGGCAGAATTTTTAACTTTACTCCAAAAGCATACATCAGAAGCATGCCCACCCAGAAGCTGGGCATGGATACTCCGAAGAAGGAGATGAAACGCAGCAGGTAATCAGCCCATCGGTTCTGACAGACAGCACAGATCACTCCAAGCGGAACTGCCAGAATAATCGTGAGGATCAGCGTGGCACCGGTCAGGATCAGTGTATTGGGGATCCGCTTCCTGAACTGCTGCCATACACTGGTCCCATAGTAATATGATTCTCCCAGATCCCCGTGCAGGACTTTTCTCAGCCAGGTGCCGTACTGTACCAGAAACGGATCGTTCAGTCCCATAGCCTCCTTATCCTTTTCAAGCTGTTCTCTGTCCGGTACTGCACCCATACGTTCATACTTAAGCGTCAGCGGATCAGAAGGAGACAGATATGTCAGAGAAAAAACGAAAAAGGACAGGATCAGCATGATCGGTATGACAAACAGTATTCGGCCGATAATATACTTTTTCATGATCAACGCCTCAACAAAAAAGCTGCGGCAGCCAGCGCTTCAAGCGCAGACTGCCGCAGCCGTCTTTTTCTGCAACAAAAAAAACACAGCCCCTGTATACATCGCACAGGCAGCAATGACACCCAACAGCAGGTCTTCTGACTCAGAGCTATGTCATATCCATCTTCTCATGACTTGAAGCTGTCTGCCTTCTCAGTTTCCCAATGACCGACTTTCGTCGCAAAGAACTGCCGATGTTGCTATAACAGTTCCGTGACAGCTTCTCACCCCATACAGCGGCGGTACCGTCCGGGATTCACACCCGGTTTCCTATTCTCCTGCTGCCGTATGCCTTACACCCTGCAGCAGGCACTGTTCAGTTTGATTGATTTTGATTAAGTATACCTGTAAAAATCCGGCATTGTCAAGCCACACTCAGATCCGAAAAAACTGAGAGAGAAAAAAACTCACCGGGGAATCTCCCGGTGAGTCGTATAACCAGTTCCGATGTGCAGCATCAGACGTGTCTGCAGTTACTCAATGGCAATGTATCTGTTCTCTTCAACCTGCGGTTTCGCTTCTTTCTTCGGAACGGTCACTTTCAGGATACCATCTTCAAACTTCGCGGAGATATCCTCTTCCGTGACCACATCACCAACATAGAAGCTTCTGGAGCAGGTACCCATAAAACGTTCCCTGCGGATGTACTTGCCGTTCTCATCCTTCTCATCCTTGCTGGTATTGCGTGATGCGGTGATCGTCATATAGCCGTCCTTCAGCTCGGCTTTTACATCTTCTTTCTTATAGCCCGGCAGGTCAATATCCAGTTCATAGGCCTGATCCGTTTCCTTCACATCGGTCTTCATGACTGTATTCACAGGAGCGGCAGCCCTCTGCGGTGCTCTCCTGACTGCGGGTCTGTAAAAATCATCAAAGAAATCATCAAAAAGGTTTTCACCAAAAATACTGGGCATTAACATAATCATTTCCTCCTTTATTTCTGAGGGCTATGCATCTCAAACGCTTTGCGCTTTATGCTGCATCAGCCTTCCAAATCTCTTTTTTCCTTTCGGTGACTATGTTATACCACTTTTGTTAGCACTCGTCAAGCATGAGTGCTAACATTTTTTGTGAACTTTCTGTGTCCTTCCGTCCTCAGATCTCAATGCTGACGCTCTTCTTTCCTGTCAGCTTAGCAGTTCTCTCATCCGGCTGTCCGGTGCCGACATACAGCACATATTTTCCGCCGCCGTCCACCCGTTCACCGGAACTGTTGATGACCGTGAAGGTCAACGGATCAAGATGCACCGCCACCTGCTTTTTCTCACCCGCCTTCATGTGAACACGGGCAAAGCCGCAGAGCCTCGGGTGATCCGGTGCGAAATCCGACAGAACAGGGTCTGCATAGACCTGAATGACATCCTCCGTATCTGTATCCCCTTTGTTCATACAGGTTGCAACGACTGTATAAGGATCATCCCTGTAAGGTTCAGCTTCCGTCACACAAACATCGCCGTATGTCAGTCCGTATCCGAATGGATAAAGCGGCGTATCTTTCAGATAACGGTATGTTCTTCCCTGCATGGAATAATCCGTAAAGTCGGGCAGCGCGTCATCGTCATGACAGAAGGTCACAGGCAGCTTTCCGGAAGGAGAAATATGACCGAAAAGGATATCTGCCAGTACCCTGCCCCCCCGCGCGCCGGGATACCACGCCTGAATCACAGCATCAAATTGCTCATCTGCAAACGAAAGATCAATGGCACTCCCGGAAATGTTGACCAGGATCACCGGCTTTCCGACTTCGGCAATCGTGTGCAGCAGCGCCATCTGAGACGGCGGCAGCAGCAGGTCGATCTTGTCTCCGGACGCATAGCTGTTCCCGGTATCGCCCTCCTCGCCTTCCAGATGCTCATCCAGTCCGACAACCAGCACGACCACGTCACTGTTCTGTGCTACGATCGAGGCTTCCGACAGTCTGTCGTTCTCAAACGCAAGCTTCTCGACACGATCCTCACGGATATCGCAGCCTTCGGAGTAAAGAACCCGGATCTCATTTCCGCACGCATGCAGGAGACCGTCCAGGACTGTGATGTACTCTGTGGCTGTTCCGTGATAATTGCCGACCAGGCAGACACGGCTGTTGGCATTGGGGCCGATCACACCGATGGTTTTGATCTCTTCCTTTTTCAGCGGAAGG